>JALYJG010000119.1 GCA_030775365.1 Pseudomonadota bacterium | reverse complement strand
GCGCGGCCCAAGGTTTACATCATGACAACAGATTTCAATGGCTTTGGCTTGTCGCCAAAGCTACTTCAAGCGCTTGCGCGCATGAATTTCGACAAACCGACCCCAATCCAGGTGCTGGCGATCCCGCTGGCCCTTCAGGGCCGGGACATCCTTGGTTCCGCCCAAACGGGTACGGGCAAGACAGGGGCCTATGGCATCCCTTTGATTAATAAATTGATCGACAATCCCCAGGCTTCGGCGCTCGTGCTGACCCCGACACGCGAGCTCGCCTCGCAAGTCATGGCAGCGCTTCAGCAGCTGATTCCAGTTGCGAACATCAAAACCGCTGTCCTGATCGGCGGCGAGGCTATGCCCAAGCAATACCGTCAGCTGCACGCTAATCCGCGTCTGATCGTGGGCACGCCTGGACGCATCAACGATCATTTGCAGCGTGGCAGCCTGAAGCTTACCAATACGCGCTTTCTGGTGCTTGATGAGACCGACCGTATGCTGGATATGGGCTTTGGCCCACAGCTCGAGAAGATCGCAGCCCATTTGCCGCGGGAAAGACAGACCATGATGTTCTCGGCCACGTTGCCGCCGACCATCGTCAAATTGTCATCCAAATATCTTAACAATCCTGAGCGTATCAGCGCCGGCTCTTTAACTCAGGCCGCGCCGAATATCGAACAGGAACTGCTGCGTCTTAGCGACGGCGAAAAGTATCCGCGTTTGCTCGAGCGCCTGGCGCTCAACAAATGCTCGGTCATCATCTTCGTCAAAACCAAATACGGCACGGAGAAGCTGGCCGATAAGCTGACCCGTCAGAATTACCGCGCTGAAGCGATTCACGGCGATCTCAAGCAGATGCGCCGCGACCGCGTCATTCAAGGATTCCGCGACAAAAAGTTCCAGATCCTCGTGGCGACGGATCTCGCAGCTCGCGGTCTCGATGTTCCGCATATCGAACTCGTGATCAACTATGATCTGCCGCAATGCCCTGAAGACTACATCCATCGTATCGGCCGCACGGCCCGCGCTGGCGCTTCAGGCAAGGCGATCAATCTTCTGACACCCGCCGACGGTGCCAAATGGAATGCCATTCACCGGCTCATGAACCCAGGTCAGCGCCCCGAAAAGGTGCCTGGGGAACCGGGCCAACGCCGGCATACCCATAACGGCCCGCCGGGAAGCGGCGACAAGAACAACAGTCGCAAACGCTTCAAGCCGCGCCGCCGTTTTGAGCAGCGCGCTGCCTAAAGCATAAACGGTTTCGGTACCGCAGGGTAAACCCTGCGGTACCGCCCCGTTTTTTCAAAACCTTGCCTTTGCGCGCGCGGCAAGGATGATATAGTTGGCCCATGGAATCATGGGCCTTTTTCATATGACCCCTCCCCCTTCTCTGGCCGCTGAGCGGCAGCGCCTGCAGCCCGGCGGCATGGCCGAGGCCGAGAACCTTTTGCGGAAGGTTTTTGGCTACCGCTCATTTCGTGGCGACCAGGCCGCTATCATCTCGCATGTGATCGGCGGCGGGGAAGCACTTGTCTTGATGCCGACAGGCGGCGGCAAATCGCTGTGCTACCAGATCCCTGCCCTTGTGCGCGACGGCGTTGGCGTCGTCATCTCGCCCCTCATAGCGCTCATGCAGGATCAGGTCGATGCTCTGGCCGAGCAAGGCGTGCGCGCCGCCTTTCTGAACTCAAGCCAGGACATCGAGGAGGTCCGGCGGATCGAGCACAAACTCCGCGAAGGCGAGATCGATCTACTATACGTGGCGCCTGAGCGGCTGTTGACGGAACGTTTTCTCCACCTCTTGAGCGGCCTCTCGCTGGCCGTATTCGCGATCGACGAGGCGCATTGCGTGTCCCAATGGGGCCATGATTTCCGCCCCGAATACCGGAAACTGTCCATCCTGCATGAACAATTTCCGGATGTGCCGCGCATAGCCCTGACGGCAACAGCCGATCAGATCACGCGCGATGAAATCATCCAGCAATTACGCCTTGAGAACGCACGCCTTTTCGTGGCCGGCTTTAACCGGCCCAATATTCGCTACCGTATCGCCGAAAAAAAGAGCGGCATGCAGCAGCTTCTGAACTTCCTTGCCGAGGACGGCCGGCGCGGGCAGTCAGGCATCGTCTATTGCCAGACACGCCGGAAGGTCGAAGAGACTGCCAAGGCCCTGAGCGCCGCCGGCTTTAAGGCACTGCCCTACCATGCCGGCATGCATCAGGATATCCGGCGGCAAAATCAGCAGAAGTTTCTTCGCGAAGACGGCATCATCATGACGGCCACCGTCGCTTTCGGCATGGGCATCGACAAGCCCGATGTTCGCTTCGTTGCGCATATAGATCTGCCGCAGAGCCTAGAAGCCTATTATCAAGAGACAGGGCGGGCGGGGCGCGACGGCGAACCGGCCGAAGCCTGGATGACCTATGGTCTTGGCGACGTCGTGCAGCTCTCACAGCGCATCGACCAGTCCGAAGCCTTAGACGCCCAAAAACGCGTCATGCGGCAAAAGCTCGAGGCTATATTGGGTTATTGCGAGACAGTCGAATGCCGCCGCAAGGTCTTGCTGGCCTATTTTGGCGACCAGCATGGGGCTTGCGGTAATTGCGATATATGTCTTGAGCCGCCAGTGACTTGGGACGGCAAAGTCGCCATACAGAAACTGCTCTCTGCCGTATTGCGCACGGGCCAGCGCTTTGGCGCCGGCTATGCGATCGATGTGCTGACAGGCAAAACGAATGAGCGGCTTGCGCGCAACGGCCACGATGTCATCCCGACCTTTGGCGTCGGCAAGGATCTCTCGGAAAAAGCCTGGCGCGCCGTCATACGTCAGGCCATAGCGGCCGGACTCCTGCATGCCGAGGCCGAGCAATATGGCGCCCTGCAAGTGACGGATCGCGGGCGCATCGCCTTGCGGGGAGAACATCCCGTTCCGTTGCGCCAGCTGATCGAGAAGAAAGCCAAGACAAGGCGAGGCGATCGGCGGGAGCTTGGCAAAGACGAAGTTTTTGTCAACGAAGACCTTTTTGAGCAGCTGCGCAGTTGCCGCAAGCAGCTCGCCGAGGCGCAGAATGTGCCGGCCTATGTCATTCTGCATGACAGCACATTGCGCGAGATTGCTGAGAAATGCCCTTCAAGCCTTGACGAGTTGCGCAGCATAAGCGGTGTCGGCGAACGCAAATTGGAGCGTTACGGGAAGGCATTCCTGGCCACCGTCCGGCAATATAAGGACTTGGGCGCCGCTGGAGAGGCAACTCTGTGAGCAAAGCTTTCACAAAAGAAACCGATAATGAAGATGACGGCCCGGACGAGCCCGATGTGCTGCCAATGCACCAAAAAAACTACGTGACCCCTGAGGGTTATGCGGTTTTGAAAGAGGAGTGGCGCCGGCTTTTGAATGAGGAGCGCCCGAAGATCGTCGAAGTCGTCTCATGGGCTGCCGGCAATGGCGACCGCTCCGAAAACGGCGATTACATTTATGGCAAAAAGCGCCTGCGGGAAATCGACAGGCGTCTGCGCTATTTGACGAAGCGCTTGGAGAGCGCGGAAGTCGTTGATCCGCAGCAGCAAAAGAACCGCGATCAGATCTTTTTCGGTGCCACAGTCCTTTATCGGAACGAGGACGGCACCCGCACCACGGTCACGATCGTCGGCGTCGACGAGGCCGATTTTGCGCAAGGCAAAATCAGCTGGCTGTCACCTGTCGCGCGTACGCTGAATAAGTCAAAAGTGGGAGATATCGTCGAGCTGCGCACGCCCGCCGGTCCTAACAGTATCGAGGTTCTCTCCATCAACTATGGGGCCCCGGGCGACAAGCGGCTAAAATGAATCCCTCAAAACGAGAACCGATAGGCGCGGTTCAGATATGCGCTAAAGGCCTTTATTTAAGGCCGCTTCCCTGAATAAATTTGATAACCAAGATCGAGGCTGCGGCCGTAATTATCAAAGTTCCGAACGCTAGAACGACCTCCCACCATTTTATGTTTATGCGGAGTTTTGAACGTTTTGATAGAGGCGGGCGCGGGCCCGAATAACGTTTCTTCGACGGCCAGGGGCTGCGTTCTCGGGCGGGTTTGAAAGCATCGCTTTTGGGACGGCTATTGCTTGATGATTCCGATCCCCTTACTTCCGGCATATTCTGCAGGCGCCGCCGCATGTCCAAAAACGCATCAGGCGGCCAGGCTTGCCCTTGGCGGGACTTGGCGAACAGGGTTTTGATCTGGGTCGGCAGTAGGCCGAGATCGTCAGCGCACAAAGTGCCATCCGGAATATATTGCGGCAGATCGGTAATCTCCCGCCGCATCGTATCGGGAAAGACAACGCACACGTTATCCGGTATCCAGTAATCCGCGCCATCGGCCTTCGCGGCCTTTATCAACTGAATTGTTGCTACCTCGACTTGCTTGTGAGGATCGACCGATGCCCAACTGCTTTTCGAGGGATGGTACTGCTCAAAACCGCCATCCTGCCCGATACGGATTTTTCCGCCCTTAACCTCTATCGCCAAAAACCCTAGCTGCCTATGCAGCAGTATGAAGTCGATCCGCCTTTTGTGCGCCCGCGCACTACGCTCGGCGCTTGTAGAGCGATTATAGAAAACCTCGAATTCATCCGATAACTGCGCGAGAGCCTCATAAGTTTTGATTTCTCCCTTCAGTCGGCGATCACTCAGCACCCGATCCGGAAGCTGTGGGGGATACATTTTTGCCATAGCATTTGGTCCGCGCATAATGCAGGTGTCGGATAAAAGGGCCTTTATATCATCTATTCATTAATGTCCTCCCTGCAACTACACAAGTGGAGGACAACAGCCGCAAGTTGCGCAACTTCATAACCGTGCCGGAGAGGGTCCTTGGAGCCTGGCTCCAATTAAAACCGATGCACCGACTGCAGACGCCGCGCCCGGAGAGCCGCTATAATTTAGGCGCGGGTAGAAAAAGACCCCGGTTAGCTTGGTCTTGTTCGCGCTTTGCGGAGAGCTCAACTCGTCTGTCGAGTGCGTGCGCCCAAGCGTCAAAATTCCTCTCGCGCTGCGTAAGCGCCTTTGGCGGGTCTGGTTCTGTTACGCTGACGGTGACAGGGATTGTAACTGCCTTGCCAGCGTTTGGACCCGGTGTTATGGGAATATTTTTACTCATGAAAGCCCCCGTTAAAATCAATCAAGAGCGAAGTTTATCATAAAAACAAAGAAAGCAAAACTTTATTAGCATTTTATTTCCTTTTTTAGCCTTCCTTCGCCCTTTCAGATCTCGCGCGGCTTCCGTGAGGATGTTCCATATTCCTGAACGCGCAGAGTATCTGCCAGATCGCTGAAGAATGGGACCTTAGCCCAGGCATTCCGATTCCCGATAACATAGAGTCGCCGTTTGGCGCGTGTCACGGCCACATTCAGCAGATTAACTTTGCTTCCCGCCCAGCGGCGGGCTCCCACACTGTCGGAACCACCGGCTCCCAGTATGAAAATGACGGCCTCGGCCTCTTTACCCTGAAAAGTATGGACGGTGCCCATTCGGTCACGGAACCATGAACTAGCCTCCGGTGCGAAGCGCTCTCCGGCCAATCGCCACATATTGATCGCCACCTGCCGGAAGGGGGAGATGATAAAAACATCGGGACTGACGCCAGATGCTAAAGCGCGTTGCAGCATATGGATGGCGACTTCCCCTTCCGTGCGATTCCACTTACCTGCGGAAGTCTCCGCAATGTCGATCCAGCTGCTTTCGCCGCAGACGCCTCCTATAGGCGAAGGTGTCACAGGCGTGGCATGAACCATGAGGCCGCTATAGGCGATATCATTGGAAATCGAGAACATGGGTTCGTCGCAGCGGCGATGCACACGCAGCGGGCAACCCACCCAAATGGACTGGTTGTTTTGTTCAAAGTTTGTGCCCAGCCAACTCGCCCGATCTGCCAGCACCTGTGCCGAAGCCCATGGCGCAGCCCAGGCTTCGTGCGAGACATCGAAATGCTTAAAGATAGCGGCGGTGAGCCGGTCCGGCAGAGACGTTACCGGTTCGATCTGCAGCGGATCGCCGATTATCACCGCTCGTTTTGAGCGCCATATGGCTCCAAGCGCCGCCTGCGGCGTTGCCTGTCCGGCCTCGTCGATCATAAGCCAGCCGAGCTGTTCTCGGCCAAGGCTTGAGAATTGGCGGCCGAAGGAGGCAAAAGTTGTCGATAGCACTGGAACTACAAGAAAGAGGCTTGCCCAAATTGACTGCCGCATATCTTCTCCGGCACCTGTAAAGCCCGAACTGAGGCCTTTGAAAAGAGTTGCTAGATTATGGCGCAATGGTTTTGCTGCCGCATCGATGAATGCCCGATGCAGCCGGAACGACGACGCGAATAGCTCGTCACGCGCTTTATCGAAACCTGGGCAGCTCCAGGGTGAAGCAATCTGAAGCAGAGGATCCGATTGTGTCCAGAAAGCTTGGCCGGGCATCGAGAGACCGGCCTTTACGGTGTCGTTGATTGCTTTCCGATGTTGCTCGATCTGTTGCCGGATCCGATCGCGTCGCTGCTCAACCAACTTCTGCTTTTCCAAAATTTTTGCCTTAATAGGCAAGAATTCCGCCCCGCTTCGGATGAGCTCTCTTTTTAATAATTTGAAGCGCTGGCGGATCGGTTCAGGATCCTTTTCCAGCTCTTCCAGTTCGTGCTTAAGAGCATCAATCTGCCCGAAACTGCTGGGAGC
>JALYJG010000118.1 GCA_030775365.1 Pseudomonadota bacterium | reverse complement strand
GCCGAGGTCGTTGATATCCTGCAGATCCCGGCCTTCCTTTGCCGTCAGACCGATTTGCTCGTGGCGGCTGGAAAAACGGGCAAACCGATCAACGTCAAAAAGGGCCAGTTCTTGGCGCCTTGGGATATGCGGAACATTGTCACCAAGATCAGCTCCACTGGAAATGACAAGGTTTTGCTGTGCGAGCGCGGCGTGAGCTTCGGCTACAATACGCTCGTCGTCGATATGCGGGGCTTTCCTATCATGGCGGAAACCGGATGCCCGGTGGTGTTTGACGCGACCCATTCCGTCCAGCAACCCGGCGGTAAAGGCGACCGAGCGGGCGGCCAAAGGGAATTTGTCCCCGTCCTTGCACGCGCGGCTGTGGCCGTGGGCATTGCCACCGTTTTCATCGAGACCCACAAAGACCCCGATAACGCCCCTTGCGACGGACCAAGCATGACCCCCTTCAAAGAACTGCCTGCTCTAATCGAGACACTGTTGGAATTTGACCGGTTGGCCAAATCGAACGCCAAAGCTGCCTAAATTGTTAACCATGGGTAAGGATTGGCCGCATTTTCACCAAACTTTAACCGTACATCCTTGACAATCACCTTCCCGGGGGCGCAAGGCTTCGGGCTCGAAGTATGCAAGAGAAACTGGGTCAGGAGCCCTTCGACTCGTGAATATAGGTCTTGTGGTCAACGCGCGTGGCAAGATGTGTCTTGTCCACGACGAGCCTTTTGATGCAACCCCGTTATGGGTGGGCTATCACCTTGACAAAAAACAGATTGAAATCATTTTTGATACCGGCAGCACCTATCCCATTGATTGGGAAGCAACTGACGAGATGGATAACTACTTGCAGAAGATCAGTAAAATCCTTATAATACGTATGGAAGATAAGAAGCCGATCGAGGGTTATGACACGAGCCTTCTTCATCTTAAAAGCGGCAAGGCTATTGAATTAGAATAACTTTATTTGGAGGCACCATGGGCATCGAGTCGATTAAGCACGGTGGTTACATTATCCCGAAGGCTGCTCTCGCTCTTGCCCTCACCGGCGTATCTTTTTTCACGGGCTCTCAATTGCAGGAGGAAATCGCCGCGATCCAAACCTCGCCCGTCTCATCGGCTCAGCTTAATACCGATTTTAAAACCCAAGGCTTTACGAGCATCACTGACCTTCTGTTCAGCAACGAAGAGACGCGCAACAAGGCTTTCGGTAGGGACACCAAACATTATACTGCGACCGAAAAGGCGCAGCATCAGGCGAGGAAGTCCACGCAAGCGGCTAAAAAAGGCCTTGTTCGCATAGCGACACCGATCGGCAACAGCCCAACCGGCCCTCTCGGTTAAACAGCCTTCATATGTCGTCTTCAGGCCCCGTTTGGGGCCTGATTTTTTATGGCGACTCAACCGCATATCCTGCAAAAATATCTCTAAGCTTTCTCCGCCCTTCCTTCCGGAAACTGCACCATGACGGACCCTCGGCAGACGCCTCGCGATGTAATGGAATATGATGTGCTGATCATCGGCGCTGGTCCGGCCGGCCTCAGCTGCGCCATCAAGCTCAAGCAGCTCGCCCTCGAAAAAAAGCGTTCGGTCTCCGTCTGCGTCGTTGAAAAAGGCTCCGAAGTGGGCGCGCATTTGCTCTCGGGCGCCGTGTTCGAGCCTCGCGCGCTCAATGAGCTCTTCCCCGACTGGTCCGCGCGTGGCGCGCCCCTCAAAGTCCAGGCCGTCGACGATCGCTTTGTCCTGCTCACGGAAACGCGGGGCTGGCGCCTACCGACACCGCCGCCGATGCGCAATCACGGCAACTATGTCATTAGCCTGGGATATTTCGCGCAATGGCTGGCCAAGCAAGCCGAGGCGCTTGAAGTCGAGATTTATCCAGGCTTTGCGGCGGCCGAAGTCTTGTATGATGAGGGCGGCCGCGTGGTGGGGGTGGCCACAGGTGACGCTGGGATCGGCAAGGACGAGAGGCCCGGTCCCCGTTTTACGCGCGGGGTCGAACTTAAAGCCAAACAAATCGTTTTGGCCGAAGGCTGCCGCGGTTCTCTTACGAAGACACTCCTTGAGAAATTCAAACTGCGCGACGGCGTCAACCCGCAGACCTACGGCCTTGGCATCAAAGAAATCTGGGAGGTGGATCCGGCCAAACACAAGCCCGGCCTTGTTCAGCACACGATCGGCTGGCCGTTGGATACCAGCACCTATGGCGGCTCTTGGCTGTATCACTGGGAGAACAACCTGGTCTCGCTAGGCTTTGTCATCGGCCTCGATTACACCAACCCCTATTTGTCGCCGTTTGAAGAGTTTCAACGCTTCAAGACCCATCCTCTTATTCGCCCCCTCCTCGAAGGCGGCAAACGCCTGTCCTATGGGGCGCGCAGCCTCAGCGAAGGTGGATTTCAGTCCGTTCCGCGGCTGAGCTTTCCAGGCGGGCTTTTGATCGGTGACGCGGCCGGCTTCCTGAATGTCCCCAAAATCAAGGGCAATCACCTCGCCATGAAATCAGGCATGCTCGCGGCCGAAGCCCTTTTCTTTCACTTGTCGCAAACGAACCCCGCTGCCGAGGTCAAGGGCTACCGTGACAGGGTCGAACGCTCATGGCTTTGGCCGGAGCTTCGCAGCGTCCGCAACATCCGGCCCTCCTTCCAAAAAGGCCTATGGGCGGGCTTGGCCTATAGCGCGCTTGATACCTTGTTGCTCCGCGGTGCGGCGCCCTGGACCTTTGCCAATCATGCCGACAATAAGCAACTCCGCCCGGCAGCCGAGAGTCAGAAAATCAACTATCCGAAGCCCGACGGCAAAATAACCTTCGACCGCCTCTCGTCTGTGTTTCTCTCCAACACCAATCACGTCGAGGACCAGCCGCCGCATTTGCGTCTGCGGGACCCTGCGGTTGCGATTGATGTCAATCTGGCGGTCTACGACTCGCCGGAAACGCGGTATTGCCCGGCTGGCGTTTACGAAATCGTTCGGGCGGCCGACGGCACGGCCCCGCGGCTTGTTATCAACGCGCAGAACTGCGTGCACTGCAAGGCCTGCGACATCAAAGATCGGACGCAGAATATTGATTGGACTGTTCCCGAAGGCAGCGGCGGTCCCAACTACCAAGGCATGTAACCCGGCGGCGACTTGTGCAACGCTTTCATCTGTTGCACAACCATAGCTCCCGTTCTTCTCGTTTCCGCTTCTGATGATCTGCATCCAATACGCCCGTCCGGCATCCGGCAAGGATGACAGCGAAGTGTTCGGCCTCGATGTGGCCGTGACTAATTTCCTGTCCGCCTGGTTCCGCCACGGGCAACAGAACAGGTTTCTTTGTCGTCCGGCGAACATCCCGAGCTTCGATCATTTTAAGGAGTTGGCCAGGGCGGCCGGCCTTGACCCGGAAACGCGCTGCATCGGACTCGACCCGCGTCATCCACGGCACAATCTCGAGCCCATAACGTGCCTGTTCCGGCCCGACCCCTTGATTGCGGACCTCACATGGCAGCGCCAGCAACTGAAAGGGCCCGGCTTTGCGGCTTGTGGCCTTGTGCACACAATGAGCGGCGACCGCATCGCGCGCGCGGTCGGCGAACTCTGTGTGGCCCCGAGCGACGCTTTGGATGCGTTGATATGCCCATCCGATGCGGTGCGCGATGCCGTGCAAAACCTCTGGCAGATTTATTCGGAACATCTCAATCACCGTTTTGGCGGAACATTCCGTTGCCCCGTTCAGACGCCCGTCATCCCCCTCGGCGTCGATACCGAAAAATTCATTCGCCTAACAGCGGCTGACAAGCGCGACCAGCAACGAAAGGCTCTCGGCATTCAAGGCGATGAAGTTGTGCTTATGTTTACGGGTCGCTTGAGCTTCGCAACGAAAGCCCACCCGCTAGCGCTTTTCCTCGCATCTGAACGCGCCGCGAAAACCACGAAGGCAAAACTGCGTCTTGTGATGTTCGGCTATTACAAGCCGAAAGACATGGAACAGCATTTTCTCAAGCTTGCGGCTGAGATGTGCAAAACCGTGCGGGTGGATTTCATTCTGAACGATGATGCGCGTTTTCCTGACGGGTTCTGGGCGGGAGCCGACATCTTCATCTCCCTATCCGACAACGTACAAGAAAGTTTTGGCCTGACGCCGATCGAAGCCATGGCATCTGGCCTGCCTGCAATCGTGACGGACTGGAATGGCTACCGTGGGGGCGTGCGTGACGGTCTCGAGGGCTATCTGGTGCCGACCTTCGCGCCACCTCCACCAGCCGGGCTCGCCATCGCGGAAAACTACTTCAACCAAGGCAATTACGGCGTGGCGCTTATGGGTGCCGCGCAATCGACAGCAGTCGATATCGAGCGCTGTGCGGCAGCCATTCAAGCCTTAGCCTCCGATGCTAACTTACGGCTTAGATTTGGACAGAACGGCCGAGCCCGGGCGCATTCGGTCTATGATTGGCGGCATATCATCCGCGCCTATCAAGAGCTCTGGCAGGATCTGGGCGACAAGCGAAAAGCCGCGCCGCCCCAACGCGGCGTGCCGCCGGCCTGGCCCGCCGTTCACCCGGCTTTCCCCAATCCGTGGCAAATGTTCCGCAGCTTCCCAACATCGCATCTCGAGCCAAGCGACAGCATGCGGATTGTCATGGACAAAGACCAGATAGCGGCGATCATGGCGCATGACATGAATTTTTTCGTGCCTGATCTGCTGGCGCCGCGGGAGATTTTACTGGATCTCATCGAGGCTATTCGCCAGGCCCCCACGGCGCGCGTCGACCATATCCTCAATGCGGCTGATGCCAGCGAGCATGACCGCTTATGGCGCTGTATCGGCTGGATGCTTAAACACGGCGTTGCGCAAAAGGTTTAAAACGCGCCGGAAGCGGGCAAGGGCTGCACATTTGCCATAAAGCGATAACCGGGTCATAATAAGAGCATTATTGTCGTCATAAGGTTCAAATGTGATTGAAAATGCCTATTAAATTTCGCAAAGAGTTTATCCGCACAGCCGCTCTCATGACGGCGGCTGTCGCCACCCGGTTGTTCGCCCAGGAGATTTCCCTCTCCGAACGCGTCCAAAGGGACCTCGAGAATAACAAAATCCAGGCCTGCTTTGATATGGCGATCGATAATTTGCTGACGGTCGCCACTCAGGCGAAGCCAAGCCCGGGCGCCCGGCGGCCCGTGCCGATCGGCAAAGGCCGAGCCGGTGATGTTGCCTGCGAAGTGGGGCTCGAAAGCGTATCGGCTTCCTTCGCCAAAGCGGGGTCGCAAACGGAACGCGACGCCTATATTGCCCTGCGCCGGGCCGGAGCCCCTGCCCTCCAGGCCGTTGAGGTGCAAAAGGTCGGCGAGAACACATGGCAGACAAAGCCGATAGCGCTCTTGCAAAAAACGCGCGAGGGTTACAGCGTGATCTTAAGAAATGCGGCCGAACGAGCGGGGCGGATCTTTGAGCTGCGCGCGCTTCCTGCCCTTCCCAAATAGGTGGGCGCCGCTGTTCAGGCCCTTGCAAGTTTGTAATCGGCGATGACTTTATAACTGCGGGCCGATTTTTCTGTCCAGGGCTCCTCGAATTCGACCGCGCAGACGCGATCAAAGCGCCAGCGGCCCAGTGCTATGCCGAAAGATTCCAAAGACCGCAGGCAAAGCTCTTTTCGTTCGCTTTCAGCCATCGTCTTATAAAGCAGGCTCAGATGCGGATTGAAGGCATAGGTGGACGGCACGACGGCGTGGTCCCGGAGCATCTCGAACATGAGGCGAGCGCGGTTGGATTCCCGGAAGCGCATAAAAAAGGTCTTTGAAAAAATAGCCGATTGTTCGAGCCGTTCGGCCTCTATTTCCGCCGGCTCAAAGGCTTGAGCAAGGAGCTCGGCCGACCGGCGCGCCTCCTCTGGGGTTGAAGGGCCGACATAGAGGGTCAGGTGCGGATCAAATTCGGGTCCGCCGAACTCGGCGGCCAGACTGCGGACGAGGCCCGTTAGCGCCGTGCGAAGCGGTTCCGCCGGGATCAGCCAGAAACTGTAACTGGAGCGGCCCACCCCTCATGCTCGCAGTAATTGGGCATCGTAAGAAATGCCATT
Source organism: Pseudomonadota bacterium (assembly GCA_030775365.1). Taxonomy (GTDB): domain Bacteria; phylum Pseudomonadota; class Alphaproteobacteria; order UBA9219; family UBA9219; genus JALYJG01. Next base: position 667 of record JALYJG010000118.1, on the reverse strand, counting down.
TTCGGAAAGCAGCTTCTGCAATTCGCCCGTTTCGAGCATTTCACGCAGGATATCGGAATTGCCTATGAATTCACCCTTGATAAAGATTTGCGGCACCGTTGGCCACTCGCTGTAATCCTTGATGCCCTGTCGCAGACTTGGATCCATGAGAACATCGATAGCCTTGAACTTCACGCCCAGGATATTCAGGATCTGGACCGCCTGCGCAGAGAAGCCGCATTGCGGGAACACTGGCGTCCCCTTCATGTAAAGCACAACGTCGTGCGCGGCGTTCTCGTTACGAATGCGTTCGGCCACGATGGGGTCCATGGGAAGCATTAGACCCTCAATTCGGTTGAGCAGGAACGATCGTCTGCAGAGACAGCGCCTGCAGGATGCTGCCGACACGACCTTCGAGGGCGGCAAAGACCATGCGGTGCTGACCCACGCGCGACTGGCCAAAAAAGGCAGCGCTTTCGACCTTCACAGCATAATGATCGCCATCACCGCGCAGATCTTTGATCTCGACAATAGCATCCGGAAACGCATCCATGAGCAGTCTTTCGATATCATCCGCGGCCATGGGCATTGTTGTCCTCCCTTGTAGCCCGGCAAGTCTAGCGCGATTCGCTGCCCATAAAAGAGGCGGCTCAGCCAGGGTTGGTGCGAGGAAGGGCAAATACAGGGG
>JALYJG010000117.1 GCA_030775365.1 Pseudomonadota bacterium | reverse complement strand
GTCGAAAGTCGGTCATAGTGATCCGGTGGTCCCACGTGAGGAGGGCCATCGCTCAACGGATAAAAGGTACGCCGGGGATAACAGGCTGATGATTCCCAAGAGTCCATATCGACGGAATCGTTTGGCACCTCGATGTCGGCTCATCACATCCTGGGGCTGGAGAAGGTCCCAAGGGTTCGGCTGTTCGCCGATTAAAGTGGTACGTGAGCTGGGTTCAAAACGTCGTGAGACAGTTTGGTCCCTATCTGCCGTGGGTGTAGGAGTATTGAGAGGAGCTGTCCCTAGTACGAGAGGACCGGGATGGACGTACCTCTGGTGGACCGGTTGTCGCGCCAGCGGCATAGCCGGGTAGCTAAGTACGGACGAGATAAACGCTGAAAGCATCTAAGCGTGAAACTTACCTCGAAACCATTACTCCCTGAGAGCCGTGATAGACCATCACGTTGATAGGCCGGGTGTGGAAGCGCAGCAATGTCTGCAGCTTACCGGTACTAATAGCTCGATAGGCTTGATCCTTATCAGAGGTCATAATGATCTCGATTACGAAGCGGCCGGGCGCCGATGCAAAAGCGCCCTGCCCTTCGGAAAACTGACCAACTTCTTTCATTGTTGTATTCAGGTCACCATTTTGCGATGGTGTTCCCTGTGTATTGTCTTCTTTTCATCCGTCTCGATGATCTGGTGGTTTTGGCGGGGGATCTGCACCCGATCCCATCTCGAACTCGGACGTGAAAGCCCCCAGCGCTGATGGTACTGTGCCTTAAGGCCCGGGAGAGTAAGTCGCCGCCAGGTCTTCAAGACGGATGAATAAGGAAAAAATCACAAACTTTCTTTTCCAGTTCTTGCCTTTTTGGCCGCCCTTTCCGATCGATAAACAGCCTATTGCGCAACCTGGTGCAGGAGTCGCAAGCAAAGGGCGATGGTTTTAACCAAGACGTAAGCTTAAGAATGGCCTAGACTGTTGTTACAGTTGGTTGGGGCATAACGGCTTTGCAACTATGTCAGATATACAAACTCTTTTTTCGCGCACACATCTGTCGACCCCTCTGGCCGAGCTAGTCCGCGAGGATTTCAAAAAAGTTAAAGCGATCATCAAAGCACCTGCGAACCGCAATCTTGTGATCGGCATTACGGCCGGCAAGGTTGTTGCCGGCGCCTTTATTGCCCATGGCCTTGCCAGTGGCAATTCGGACGAAACCTCGGCAGCGTGCCTTACAGAGACAGTCGTAAGCTATTGGTTGATTCCGCCGATCATTGCGATCCGTTCGGCCATTCAAAACAGGGTGCGGCGCGCGGCGAAGGCCATCACGGCGCCGATCACAAAACTTCCCGCCGTTGCCTCGGCGATCGTCAACGCGCCTGTTAAAAAAACCGCAGCCGCAGTTGATAGCTCGACTCTTCGCACCGCTTTCCCGGCCGTTCGCACCAACGCCACCACCTCACCCAACCCGCGTTTGACCTAGCCTTGTGGCGTTGGCGACGAGATATCACCGTGATTTTCGACAGAATCACCCACGACCCGCTTGCCCGCGGGCTGTGATGAAACTCCATATTCTCTCCGAGCTTACTTTTGCCAATTAGGGGCCGGACGGATCAGGGGTCTTTGCCGAGGGGGCTTGGTGCGTGATCTTGCCAGTAACCTTGGTCACTTTGTGCAATCCCGCATCAATAAGATCGGCAAAATAAGGCATCGTCTTAAGAACCCTACGAGCCGCACGCCGCAGACTCGCATCGACATGATCGGCTGCTTTTTGTGCTGGACCGGGAGAATGTATGGCGAGTTCTGCCGGTGTTTCTGTATCGGCCATGCCCCCTCCTTTAAATGAACGATCGTGTACCAGTTTACCAATTCCCGTCAGCAAAATAAATAACGTCTCGGCTTCGATTTAGCGCTTATCTCCCAAGGCCTTAGGGCTCAGCACCGCCGGCTTGCGACTTGAATTATTAACAATGATGCCCATATTCGGTTCATGATCAAACGCTACCCTTATGAAGCGCTCGGCCACGCGAACCACGGCTGGCTGGACGCTCGCCACCATTTCAGTTTTGCCCGCTACTGGGATGACAGCCGCGTCCATTTCGGAGCCTTGCGCGTTATCAATGATGACCGCGTGTCGGCCGGCAGCGGCTTTGGCAAACACCCGCACGACAATATGGAGATCATCACTTATGTGCGCGCGGGCGCGATCACGCATGAAGACAGCCTCGGCAACAAGGGAAGAACAGGTGCGGGCGACGTTCAGGTCATGAGCGCAGGTAAAGGCGTCTTGCACTCCGAAGCCAACAAAGAACAAGAAGATACGCGCCTTTACCAGATCTGGATTTTGCCCAATAAGGAGAACGTTGCCCCACGCTGGGAAGCCCGCGCTTTTCCAAAAGCGCAAGTGGAGGAAGGTCCGTTACCTCTCTTGGTTTCTGGACGCGAGGAAGACGCCGGCAAGGGGGCTCTTTTCATCCACCAAGATGCAGCGATCTATGGCGGTCGCCTGGGCGCGGGAACGGTCATGGAGCAGCCGATCAAGCACCAGGCCTATATCCTTGCCTCGGAGGGAACCTTTACCCTGAACGGGGTCGAGCTTCACCCTGGGGACGGGGCGGAAGTCACAGGCGAAAGCTCTGTTGCCATTCGCGCCGGAACCGACGCCGAAATCCTCGTCATTGACGTGCCGGCGGCCTGATGACGTGAATAAGGGCAAAGGCGGCGTCACTGAAAGGCAACCGGGCTGAGATCGTTGTCGGGGGGTCGGCTGGAAGCGTGGCTCCGACAACGGCAACCCGTGACCCATTCCTTGCGCTTTTAGTGGCGGCCCTGCTCTGTCCTTGCGACCGGGTCGGCCATTTGCTGGACCTTACTTGGAGTCTTGCTCAAGGCCGCGCCGCAGGGGTACAAAACCGGGTCGCATCGAATGTCCCTTGCGTCTCAAGAAACAGCCGATCCCCATTCGGCGGTCGTTCGCTAGGTAGGCCTTAATGCCGGAACTTATCTGGCTACCGCATAAATCAGACTGGCCAGCGCAGGCCTCCTTAGCCTCCAGGGGCTGCGCCTGGACTGATCTCATCGCTCTCGCGAATGCCCGGCTTGGTTTCGCCGAAACCATCCGGCTCGACAAAATCCTGCAAAAGCAGTTTCCGTCAGCACCCGATGGCCTCACACTACCCGAGGTCAAGCTTGCCCTATTGGGCTCTGCGACGACGGACCATTTGCTCCCGAGCCTCCGCGTAGGCGCGCTTCGACGTGGCCTTTACGTATCGGCAGCGACCACAGCGTATGGCCAGTATTTCCAGGAACTATCGGACACCCAATCGGCGCTGCACAGCTTCAGGCCCGATATCGTGCTCTTCGCTTTCGATGTCGCTCACATTCTGACAGGCAGGACCATCGACGAAGCCTGTCGCCATTTGCGCAGTCTCTGGGCAAAGGCACGCGAACATTTTGGCGCCACCATTTTTCAGCAGGCTTTTCTTCATTCGACCCCGCCTTTGCTCGGCAATAATGAGCACCGTCTCGAAACGTCACCGAGTTATTTGACAACGCAGCTCAATCAAAACCTGCGGTCCATGGTCGAGGCCGAAGGTATACATCTGGTCGCCGTCGACGAGCGCGCCAGGCTCGATGGGCTCCAGGCCTGGCACGACCCGATCGATTGGTACCGAGCCAAACAGGATGTTCGGCCATTAGCCGCCCCGCTCTATGGTGATCTTGTCGCCCGCATGATCGCGGCCCTCCACGGGCGATCGTCCAAATGCCTGGTGCTTGATCTCGATAATACTTTATGGGGTGGCGTCATCGGCGACGACGGGCTTGACGGGATTAAGCTTGGCCAGGGGAGCGCGAGTGGCGAAGCGCATCAAGCCCTGCAGCGCTACGCGCATGACCTCGCCCGGCGCGGCGTTATCCTTGCCGTGTGCTCGAAGAATGACGAGGCCAATGCGGTTGAGGCGTTCGATAAACATCCGGAAATGGTGCTCAAACGGTCTGACATAGCCTGTTTTATCGCGAATTGGGATGATAAGCCGACCAATCTGCGCCGCATCGCCGACCGGCTCAATATTGGGCTTGATGCGCTTGTCTTGCTGGATGACCAGCCTTTCGAGCGCAACAATGTGCGGCGCGCCTTACCGATGGTCGGCGTCCCCGAACTACCTGAGGATCCCGCCTCTTATGCCGAGACGCTGGCAGCCGGTGGGTATTTCGAGGCTTTGCACATTACCGAGGAAGACCGCGCCCGGTCCGTCCAGTACCAGGCCAACCGTCGCCGGGAGGAACTGAAAGCTTCGGCGGGCGATCTTGACGCCTATCTCGAAAGCCTGGATATGCGGCTTGAGTGGCGCCACTTTCAGAGAATCGATCTCCACCGCCTCGTGCAGCTGATCGGCAAAACCAATCAGTTCAACTTGACGACGCGGCGTTACACGGCTGCAGCGATCGAAGCCTTCATGCAGGACCCAAAGGTTTTTACGGCGGCGCTTCGGCTGACCGATCAATTTGGCGATAATGGTCTGATCGCAGCCGTTATCGCTAAGGACGATGGCAAGAGTGGCCTCCTCTTGGATAGCTGGCTCATGAGCTGTCGCGTGCTAGGACGGGGGGTGGAGGCCGCCACGCTAAACATTATCGCCACCCAGGCGATTGCGCGCGGTTACAAGCGACTAATCGGCCATTACATAGCGACACCCAAAAATGGCGTTGTCAAAGACCATTATGCGAAGCTTGGTTTCACCGCACACCAGGGAGGGTGGGTTTTACCGCTAAACGATTACACGCCGAGGACCGCGCCTATCGCGGTAACACATCAGCCCGACACTCATCAAACCCCAACAAAGGCCCCACTATGACGCAACAAGAAATACTGGCTCAGCTGAACGTCATTTTTTGTCAGGTGTTTAACGACGACACTCTTGTTTTGACGCCTGCCAGCACGGCAGCGGATATCGAAGAGTGGGACTCGTTCAACCACATCAATATCATCGTTGCTGCCGAGGCGCATTTTAAGATCAGGTTTAAAAGCGCCGAAACCGAAGCTCTCAGAAATGTCGGCGATTTCATCGAACTCATCGATGCCAAAGTGAAGGCCCGCTAAATGCTGTTTAACTCGGTAACGTTTGTCATTCTATTCCTGCCGCTCTGTCTCGCCGCCTATTATATGACGGCTGCCCTGGGCGGGCCACGGGCGGCCGGGTGGTGCCTCGTTCTGTTCTCAACGATTTTCTACGGCTGGCTCAATCCTCAATTCGTCGTACTGCTCTATGGCTCGGTCTTGTTCAATTATACGCTCGGCGCTTTGATACTCAAACGCGTGGATCAAGAGGCGCAACAAAAATGGCTTCTGTTAACCGGTATAGCGCTCAATGTAGGACTGCTCTTTTACTTTAAGTATTTCTTTTCTCTGCTGCACTGGCTTGACGGGCTTGGCTTCCCCGTCACGGCGGGGGTGCAGAGCGTCGTCCTGCCGATCGGTATCTCGTTTTTTACGTTTACCCAGATCGGCTATTTGGTCGATTGCCAAGCCGGCATGGTTAAGGAAAGAAACTTTCTTAATTACCTGCTCTTCGTTCTCTTTTTCCCGCATTTGATTGCCGGGCCCATCGTGCATCACAAAGAGATGATCCCGCAATTTGCAAAGCCGGAAACCTATCGTTTGAAGGTCGACAACATAGCTATTGGGCTTGTGCTTTTCAGTATGGGCCTCTTTAAAAAGGCCGTCATTGCCGATCACTTTGCGCCCATAGCAAAAGTGGCATTTGAAAGTTCCGACCTTACGAGCTTTGCCGCCTGGGGTGGGGTCCTCGCTTATTCGCTGCAATTGTATTTCGATTTTTCGGGCTATTCCGAGATGGCGATCGGCCTAGCACGCATGTTCGGCATCCTTTTTCCGGCCAATTTCAACTCGCCCTACAAGGCTGTCTCGATCATCGACTACTGGCAGCGCTGGCACATGACCCTGACCCGGTATTTGACGCTTTACATATATAATCCGATTGCTCTTCGTATCGCCCGTCGCCGTATGGCTGCGGGCCTAGCGGTTTCGAAGGAGGCCACGCGCTCCCCCGGCGGCTTTGCCAGCATGATCATGCTACCAACGCTTGTCACGATAACGCTGGCTGGCATCTGGCATGGCGCCGGCCTGCAGTTCCTCGTGTTCGGCTTGTTGCATGGGCTTTACCTCTGCGCTAATCATGCGGCCCGCGCCTGGTGGCCTAAACGGCACCTCGTGGCCCCCTATGCCCGCCAGCTGATCACGCTTGGCAAAGTGGCGCTTACTTATTCTTGCGTTCTGGTCGCACAAGTCTTCTTTCGCGCTTCCTCGATCGATAACGCTTTGGATGTGCTGCACAGCATGGCCGGACTCACACCTTATGTCCCATCCCCCAATCCGCACCCGACTTACGATTTTATCGAGAGCATTTTGCGGGACACAGGACATGATATCGGTCCTTGGCTTTTGCAGCTGCGCTTTGATGCACCGCTGACGCTTGCTCTTGGTTATTGCATCGTGTGGGGCCTGCCCAACGCCCTCGAGGTCATGGCCAAAGCGCGTCCCTCCTTGACACCAATCGAAACGCACGCCTCTTTGCTGCAATGGCGCCCTACGATCAGCTGGGGTCTTGGCATGGGCCTGATGGCGGCGACGGCTATGCTCGCTATTGCCGGCACTAAAGAATTTCTCTATTTCCAGTTTTAGGCAAAAGCCAATGCGCCGCTTTCTCCTGACGTTCTTTCTGACTTTCGGCCTTGTCATGGCGGCGGCCTGGTACTGGAC
>JALYJG010000116.1 GCA_030775365.1 Pseudomonadota bacterium | reverse complement strand
GCCAGCACCACGCAGTGCGCGCGTGGTCTTTACCCTTTACCTGCCCCGTAGGCGGCGACGACATCCACGACCGAGCGTGTCAGCTTAGCTAAGTCATCTTCGCCGATCGTGAAAGCCGGCGTCAGATAAACCACGTCACCGAACACCCGGACCCATGTGCCTCGTTCGATAAACATTTGCCGCAGGCGTTCGAAATCGGGCGCGACGGCGAACTGCACGACGCCGATCGCGCCTTTGACGCGTAGATCGGCAACCCCGGACAAGTCGCGGCAAGGCTCCAGCCCCTCCTGCAGCTTTCGCTCGATGGAGATGACTTGCGAAAGCCGTGGCTCTGTCTCAAAGAGATCGAGCGATGCGTTGGCCGCGGCACAGGCCAGCGCGTTCGCCATATAGGTGGGTCCATGCATCAGCGCGGCAGCGCCGCTATCGGAAAGAAAAGCCTCAAAGACATGCGCACGCACCAACGTCGCCGCGAGCGACACGGGCCCCCCGCTCAGCGCCTTGCCAAGACATAGGATATCCGGAACAACGCCGGCCTGCTCGCACGCGAACATCGTGCCCGTCCTTCCGAAGCCGGTGAAAATTTCGTCGGCGATCAAAAGCAGACCGTTGGCCCGGCACAGCTCCTCGACGCGGCGCAAGGTTGCGGCGTCGTGAAATTTCATGCCGCCCACCCCCTGCACCAAAGGTTCGATGATGACGCCAGCGATGGTATCGCGCCTTCTGCGCATAAGAGCATCCAAAGCACTTGCGCTCTGGTCGTTGTGCGGCAGTTCGGCAATCAGCTGTTCGGGCAACCACCCCTTGAAATGCGCGTGCATCCCCTCTTCCGGGTCGCAGACCGACATGCAGGCCATCGTATCGCCATGATAGCCCCCGCGAAAATGAACAAATTTGTTCCGTCCTTTCTGACCCTGGTTGAGGGCATACTGCACGGCTATTTTAAGCGCGACCTCGACGGCGACCGAACCGGAGTCTGAAAAAAAGACATGGTTCAGATCTCCCGGGGCCAGTTTGCCGAGACGCTCGGCGAGGCGCTGCGCCGGTGGATGAAGCATGCCGCCCAGCATGATGTGCGGCATGGCGTCGATTTGTTGGTGCAAGGCGGACGCGATATGCGGGTGATTATACCCATGGCAGGCCGTCCACCAAGAAGCGACGCCGTCAACAAGCTCGCGCCCGTCCGCGAGCCGGATACGGCTGCCCTGCGTTCCTTGGACTAGCAACGGCTCAGGGGCGGTTTTCATTTGCGTATAGGGGAGCCAGACAGGGGCGATAGGCTTTAAGGTTTTCATGGTTTCCCTTAAAACAGATTTCCTCTGTTCTGGGCAGCCCTACCGCTAAACAACTGATATCTGGGGATAGTTTGGGCGAATATTAGGCCACTTCTTCCCCTGAAGATAACATTATAACCTATTGAATTAGAACCTGTTTTGCTGGTAAACTCAGCGGCGTTTAGTCGCAGAAAGCTGGAACCCATGCGCTGCCCCTTTTGCGGACATGATGACACCCAAGTTAAGGATAGCCGCCCGACGGAAGACAATGCCGCGATCCGGCGGCGTCGGTTCTGCGGGAATTGCGCGGCGCGTTTTACGACGTTCGAGAGAGTTCAGCTACGGGATCTCGTGGTCGTCAAGAGCGACGGTGAGAAAGAGCCGTTTGAGCGCGACAAGCTCGTAAGGTCCATGAAAATTTCGCTGCGCAAGCGCCCTGTCGACGATGAGCGGATCGAACAGGTCGTCAACAGCCTGGTGCGTCAAATTGAGTCGCTTGGCGAGTCCGAGATTACGACACCCAAGATCGGCGAACTGGTCATGGAGACCCTACGCACGCTCGACCACGTCGCCTATGTGCGCTACGCCTCCGTATACCGTGATTTTCGTTCGCCAGGCGATTTCGAGGAATTCGTGGACACGCTGAAGCGCGAAACAGCGTGAGCCCCTGATCATGTTTACAGGAATCATACGCGACGTCGGGCAGATCGCCGCCATCGACAAGACCGGTGACTGGACGGTTACGGTCGCGACAGGACTGACGCTCGATGCTATCGGTCTCGGCGCCTCGATCGCCTGTAGCGGCATATGCCTTACCGTGATCGATAAAAGCGACGGGCGATTCAAAGTGCAACTTTCCGCAGAGACGGTTAGCAAAACGACGGCGCACGCCTGGCAACCGGGCGACCGGCTCAACCTCGAGCCCGCGTTACGCATCGGCGATGAGCTAGGTGGCCATATGCTCGCCGGTCATGTGGACGGTCTGGCGGAGGTCCTCCATAAAGCGGCCGTGGGCGACAGCCTGCAGTATGAATTCGAAGTGCCGCAAGATTTCGGACGCTATCTGGCTTCCAAAGGCTCGGTATCGCTCGACGGCGTGTCATTGACGGTCAACGAGGTCAGCGGCACGCGCTTTTATGTCAATGTGATCCCCTACACCCAGCAGGTGACCACACTCGGCCATCTGGTAGCCGGCGATTTCGCGAATTTTGAGGTTGATCTCATTGCTCGCTACGTAGAGCGCATGATGAAACAGGACCAAACCGCATGAACATCCACCTCGCGCACAGCGATCAACGTACCATCGCCAGCCCTGAAGAGATCATTGGCGAGGCCCAGCGTGGCCGCATGTTTATCCTCTCCGACGATGAAGATCGGGAAAACGAGGGCGACCTGGTGATACCCGCGCAATTTGCAACACCCGAGGCGATCAACTTTATGGCCAAGTACGGCCGCGGACTGATCTGCCTTGCTATGGAACGGAAACAAATCCAGCGCCTCGGACTTCCGCCTATGGCGCAGCAGAACACAAGCCCTTTCCAAACAGCTTTCACGGTCTCGATTGAAGCGCGCGAAGGCGTGACGACAGGCATTTCTGCCGCCGACCGCGCCCGAACGATCCAGGTCGCCATCTCGCCCGAGAGCGGGCCGCAGAACATCGTAACGCCAGGTCATGTCTTTCCGCTCACGGCCCAGGATGGTGGGGTGCTGGTCCGCACCGGTCAGACCGAAGGCGCTGTTGATATCGCCCGCCTGGCCGGACTGACGCCGGCCGCCGTGATCTGTGAGATCATGAACGAAGACGGAACGATGGCGCGGATGCCTGATTTGGTCCGCTTCGCGCAGCTCCACGAGCTCAAAATCGGCACCGTCGCCGATTTGATTGCCCATCGCCGGCGCACCGAGACGGTCGTCGAGCGTCGCTTGACCACCGATTTCACGAGCATGCATGGCGGCGACTTCAAGCTGCATATCTATCTCAACAAAGTCGCTTACGCCGAACATGTGGCGCTCGTCAAAGGCGACCTGTCCAAGGGCCAGCAGGCGCCGCTGGTCCGCATGCATGCCCTGAACGTGCTCGAAGATGTTCTCGGCGACCGGTCCCATAGCCATGGGGGGGAACTGCAGGCTTCCATGCGTATGATCGCCGAGGCCGGCCGTGGCGTCATCGTGCTTCTGCGCGAGGCGCAGGCGGCGAGCCTTTCGCAAAGGCTGGAATCGCGGGCAAAAGGTTCCGAAGATAGGAAGGAACTGCGCGACTATGGCGTTGGCGCACAGATCCTGCTCGATCTAGGCGTCCGCGACATGATATTGTTATCCAATTCGAAAAAGACGATTGTCGGGCTTGAAGGCTACGGATTACGCGTGGTGGAACAACGCCCTTTAGTATTGTAGGATAAGTCTATGGAACAGAAACGAGCGCCGGCAACATTTTCATTTGAGACCAAGCCTTTTGTCTTGATCGTCGAGGCCCGCTTTTACGATCCGGTCGCCGATCTGCAATTGCAGGGAGCCAAAGAAGTCCTCGAGCGCGCCGGCGCCGAATACGAAGTTCTAACCGTTCCAGGCGCGCTCGAAATTCCGGCAGCGATCGTGTACGCGATCAAGTCTTTGGATTTCGATGCCGTCCGCCGTCGCTATGATGGCTATATTGCGCTTGGCTGCGTACTCAAGGGTGGGACCATGCATGACGAAATCGTCGGCATGGAAAGCGCGCGCTCGCTCCAGGAAATCGCCACACGCTATGTGCTCGCGGTGGGCAACGGCATCCTGACCTGCAACACGGTCGAGCAGGCTATGGAACGGGCGGACCCGGCGCGCCTGAATCGCGCGGGCGCAGCCGCAGAAGCTTGCCTGCGTATGATAGAGATCAAGCACCAGCTTCGGCTCACGCCTAAACGTCGGTGGATTGGCCGGTAAGCGAATGTCGAAAAAAACCAAAGAAAACAACGCCAAGCGCCTGGCGCGCCTAGCCGCTGTCCAGGGGCTTTACCGCATTGAGCTCACGCAGCATCCTGTCAAAGACGTCATGCGCGATTTCCGCCAGCATCCGGAGACATTTTTGCAGGACACGGGCCAGGATGCGACTGGCGCGGACCCGGAATTGTTTGAAGCTATCCTGAGCGGCGTTACGAAAAACCACGAAACGATCGACGAGATGATCGCGGGCGCGCTGAGTGCCAAGGTTTCGTCTGGCCGGATCGAGATTCTGCTGCGGGCAATTTTACGCGGCGGCGTCTTTGAGCTGCATCATCACGGTCAGATACCGGCGAAGGTCATCATCAATGACTATGTGGACGTTGCGCACGCATTCTTCAGCGCGAAGGAGCCCGGCCTTGTCAATGCCGTCCTCGACAAGCTAGCAAAAAATCTGCGGGCGACTTAGACTAAGACATGGTCGCCGAACCCCTCTTCCGTCACAACGCCTATCTTAAGACTTCGTCCGCTACCGTCACCCATCTCGATAACGGTGGCTTGCGCTTCGATCGCACTATCTTTTACCCGAACGGCGGCGGTCAACCCGGAGATAGCGGGCTTGTCCGCTGGTCCGGTGGTGAAGCGCGGATTATCGATACCTGCAAATGGCGGTCGGAGAACGAGCCGGACGATATTCTGCATGTGCTCGCTGAGGGGTCTGAGCTGCCCCCCGTTGGAACGGCTGTCGAGCTGACACTGGATTGGGAACGCCGGCATGCCCTCATGCGTATGCACACCTGTCTGCACCTGCTCAGCGCGCTCTTTCGCGACGCCGCGGTCACGGGCGGGCAAGTCGGCGCCGATAAAAGCCGGCTTGATTTTGACTTGCCAGCCGGCCTCCAGCCCGACAAAGAGTGGATTACCGCCCAATTAAATCGGCTGGTTGCCGAGGACCACATGGTCTCCGAACTCTGGATCACCGACGAGGAGCTGGCCGCCAAGCCGGATCTCGTGCGCACCATGTCGGTGAAACCGCCCGCCGGACAAGGCCAAGTGCCGCTTCTGGCGATCGGCGAAAGCGTCGATTTGCAGCCCTGCGGTGGAACGCATGTTTTGAAGACAGGCGAAATCGGGCCGGTCGATGTCATCAAAATTGAGAACAAGGGCAGGCAAAATCGGCGTATTGTGGTCGCACTCAAAACAAAGGAACCCTCATGAACGCAAGCATTTTCTATAGCGCCATGCTGGAGCGCGCCGGGGCACTTTTTGTGTTCAGCCTCGTCTTCCTCATTTGTTACGAGTATCTTTACATCAAAATCTACGAAAAGTCGTCCCGGGAGCTTCCTCTGCCCCTCGGCTTCGTCACAATCCTCTTGGTTATTTGCTTCCGTTTGTCCGGCGGCTGGCTGGGTGGCCTGTGCGCGATCCATCTGTTCGCGACGCCGTCCACCGACAGGCTTGTGGGTCGGCTTATTTTCCTTGGCGCATTTCTTCTGTCCCTCTGGATATCGGCGATCCTTCTGCAGGTGCTGCAAAACTGCGTCCGCTTTACGCTTGGCCGCCCGCCTCAACCCATCGAGTTTATGCGGGGTCCTCGGCGGTCGCCGGCCCGGCCTAAAGCGAAAACCTAACAGCTACCTTGCAAGACTTCCCTTAAATTTAGTTTACTCTGCATCACCCCGGTCAATGGAGAACACAGTCATGGCACGTTATTGGTGGGTCATCGTTCTTGTTATTATTGGATTGTTCGCAGCCAGCGGCGTCAACACCATCCCGACGCTGGATGAACAAGTCAAAGCGTCATGGGCGGAAGTGCAGAACCAATATCAGCGCCGCATGGACTTAATTCCAAACCTCGTCGAGACGGTGAAGGGATACGCCAATTTTGAACAGAAAACTCTGACGGATGTCATTGAGGCGCGGGCGGACGCGACGAAGGTCTCTGTGTCGCCGGAAACGCTGAACGATCCCGAAGCCTTCAAGAAATTCGAGCAGGTGCAAGGCACCCTTACATCGGCCCTCTCTCGACTTATGGCCGTATCGGAGCGTTATCCCGAGTTGAAGGCGAACCAGAATTTCCTCGGACTGCAATCTCAGTTGGAGGGCACGGAAAACCGTATAGCCGTTGCGCGAAAGGACTACATAGCCACGGTCCAGACCTACAACACCACCGTCCGTACCTTTCCCGGGCTTATATGGGCGATGATCTATGGCGCCAAGGTCAAACCCGAGTTCAGCGCGGTTGAGGGCGCCGACAAGCCGCCGGCCGTTAAGTTCTGATCCATGCGGCGGGGTACGCTCAGTCTGTTTTTCTTGCTGGCGCTTCTAGGCAGCGCCTTGGCCGCTATACACTATCCCGCTTTGACGGGTCGCGTGGTGGACGACGCGGGCGTGCTTTCGGCGGGGCAAGGGGCGGCGCTCGAGCAACAATTAGCGGCCTTTGAGAGCGAATCTGGCACGCAACTCGTCGTAGCAACGCTACCTTCGCTGCAAGGCGACACGATCGAGGATTACGGCTATCAACTGGGTCGCAACTGGGGTATTGGGCAGAAGGGCAAGGACAATGGCGCCTTGCTTATCGTGGCGCTGCAAGAGAAAAAAGTCCGCATTGAGGTGGGGTACGG
>JALYJG010000115.1 GCA_030775365.1 Pseudomonadota bacterium | reverse complement strand
CCTAGGCAGAAAATGACGGCGGGCAACTTAAGGCCCATCATCAGACCGGCTGGAACGCCGAACGCGAAAGCGTAGAGAAAAGCCGAGCGGCTTGGGGTCCGGAGAAGATGAGCGTATCGCACGACGAGAAGAGCGGACGCAAATAGGCCCAAACTCGTCACGTTGTCGTAAAAAGTCGTACCAATCTGGGCCAGGCCGCCGCCGCCCAGAAGGCCAAGCGCGGCGAGTGCCCCGCAGACAAGAACCTTCCAGCGCAGATTGAAGATCCCAAGGCTGGCATATGCGAGCATGAAAAGGAGGCAAAAATTCATCCCCTGCACGAAGCCGAGGATAAAACCCGCGACCCTGGCTGGCAAATGCGTCGCCAGAAGATAAAACGGCACGTCAAGGAGCGGGTTATAAAAATAAGGAGTTTGGGACGGCAGCAAGTCGATCGCGTCGCGCCCGTTCAGAAAGGCATAAGCGTTGTACCAGTGATAATTGCGCAAATCCCAATTGGCATCCTGGCCGAGCCAGAGCGCCAACGCCCCAAAGAAAAATGGCGCCAGAACAAGAATGGCCAGCGCTAACCCGCGTGAAGCATGGCCACGGGGCGGAAGTAGAGTTACGTTGCCTGGGAACATCATGGCTTTGCGTCCGCCCTGCCCTTGATGAGTTCGGCGACCACCCCTGGATCAGCGAGTGTGGAAATGTCGCCAAGATTTTCTGTCTCCTCCGCTGCTATCTTACGCAGTAGGCGGCGCATAATTTTTCCCGAGCGGGTTTTCGGCAGCCCCGGCGCCCATTGAATAAAATCAGGGGTCGCGATGGGCCCAATTTCCTTCCGCACCCAGGCAACCAGTTGCCGGCGTAACTCTTCGCTACCGTTTACCCCGGCTTTCAGTGTCACATAGGCATAAATGCCCTGGCCCTTGATATCGTGCGGACAGCCGACAACAGCCGCCTCGGCAACATCGCTATAAGCCACCAGCGCGCTTTCGATCTCAGCAGTGCCGAGCCTGTGTCCGGCGACATTGATGACGTCATCCACCCGCCCTGTGATCCAGTAATAGCCATCCCCATCGCGGCGGCAGCCGTCGCCGGTGAAGTACTTGCCGGGAAAGGGGCTAAAATAGGTGGCCTCAAAACGGGCATGGTCGCCGAACACTGTCCGCATCATTCCCGGCCACGGTTCGGCGATGCAGAGATTGCCTTCGCAGGCTCCCTGAAGTTCACGGCCCTGACCATCGACGATAACAGGCTTAATGCCGAAAAAAGGCAGTGTGGCCGAGCCTGGCTTCAACGGTGTCGCACCCGGCAGCGGCGCGATCATATGTCCGCCGGTTTCTGTCTGCCACCAGGTGTCGATGACCGGACAACGCTTTTCGCCCACGACGCGGTAATACCAAAGCCACGCTTCGGGATTGATCGGCTCACCCACACTCGCAAGCAAGCGGAGGCTTTTACGGCTCGTCGCTTCGAGGGGCGCCGTCCCCTCCCGCATCAACGCCCGAACAGCTGTGGGCGCCGTGTAAAGGATATTGACTTTATGCTTGTCAACGACGCGCCAAAACCGGGAGGCGTCGGGATAACTCGGCAGACCCTCGAACATCAGCGTCGCGGCGCCATTGGCAAGTGGGCCGTAAACGATATAACTGTGTCCTGTTACCCAGCCTATATCTGCCGTGCACCAATACACCTCGCCCGGATGATAATCGAGCACCCATTTATGCGTGAGCGCCGCAAAGAGGAGATAACCGCCCGTCGTATGCAGAACGCCTTTCGGTTTACCTGTCGAGCCTGACGTGTAAAGAATAAAAAGCGGATCCTCCGCATTCATAACTTCCGCTTCGCAGACGGGAGAGGCTTTGGCCGCCTCCTCATGATACCAGTGATCGCGGCCAGCTTTCCACGCCACATTGTTGCCGGTTCGCCGGACGACCAGGACGGACCTCACATTGGGGCAAGCCTGAAGAGCCTCGTCAGCATTGGCTTTGAGCGGGATGGTTTTGCCGCCGCGAAGCCCCTCATCGGCTGTAATCAGTAAATCGGCGCGGCAGTCCAGAATGCGGTCTTTAAGGCTCTCCGGCGAAAAGCCGCCGAACACGACCGAATGTACCGCACCAATGCGCGCACAAGCCAGCATCGCATAAGCCGCCTCCGGGATCATCGGCATATAGATCATGACCCGGTCGCCTCTTTTGACGCCGTGCACTTTCAGGACGTTAGCAAAGCGGCAAACCTGCTCAAGCAGCTCGCCATAGGTTACGTATCTTTGCTCGGCCGGGTTGTCTCCTTCCCAGATGATCGCCGTGTTATGCTCATAGCGGGGCAAGTGTCGGTCGATGCAATTAAAAGATGCATTTAGCGTCCCATCTTCAAACCAACGGATATCCACGCCCTTCTCAAAACCTGCATTCTTGGCTCTTGTGTAGGGCTTGAACCAGTGGAGGTATCGCCCCTGCTCAGCCCAGAATTTCTCAGGATCGGCGATAGATTCTTCGTACATTGCCCGGTATTTGGCCATGTCGATCCATGCTTGACCGGCAAGGGCCGGATTGACGGGAATGAGGTCGGACATGGCACCGGAACTGCGGATATGAGAATCGGAATAGCTATCATGATAGTCGATTTGGTTTGGGAGAGAAGCGGCTGGAAACGCCAGGCCGCTTCCGACTAGGCAAGAATCTTCCTGTCCCGCCTTTATCCTACTGTCCTTATTTTTCAATGACTTGGCCAGAACGCCCGGTTGGCACGCCCTTTGCTTCACAACATGCAGGTAAAGTCTTCGATCAATTCTCAGCCGGAGGAAGCATCGTGGCGACGATTGCCGCACAAGAGATCGGACAAATCGTACCGCCCGGGGCAACTGCGGGGCCTGGCCTGTCATCGCGCATCTCGCAAGCCATTCAGCTGGCCGCCAACAAGACAGGCGTCAATTTTGCCTATCTTCTCGACAAGGCCCAGCAGGAAAGCGGGTTTGATCCCAATGCCAAGGCGTCAACGAGCACAGCCACCGGACTGTTCCAATTCACGGGTCAGACATGGATGCATATGATCAAGGAGCACGGCGCCCAATATAATCTTGGCGACTATGCTGACCATATTACGGTGAATGCGAGCGGTACCATCCATGCCAGTGACCCTGTTTGGCGAAAGGCCATCCTCGATCTGCGCAAAGATCCGCAAGTCTCGGCGGAAATGGCGGGGGAACTCGATAAAGAAAACGGAGCGGCGCTCAAAGCCAGCGTCGGCGGCAAAGTTGGCTCGACCGAACTGTATCTGGCACATTTTCTTGGCGCCGGAGGGGCCAGCAGTTTCTTGCGGAACTTACATTCGGATCCAGGTGCGAGCGCAGCCGACATTTTGCCCGACGCTGCGCAATCAAATCCGACCGTCTTCTATCGCGCCGATGGGAGTAGCCGCACCCTAGGCGAGATCTACCGGCATTTTGCGCAAAAGTTCGATCACCCGGCCAAGACAATGGTTGCCAGCGCCGGGGCACCCGGCGCCGGACTCGCGGCTACACTCCCGGTCACGGGTTTGGCCGCGCTCTCCCCCCCCTTAGCGACAGGGGCGGCGCCCGCTTCTGCTTATACGCTGGCCGATGCCACAGCGGCGATCTCCCATTATGCGACAGGCGCGGAAGCGAACCTCAAGACGAGTTCCTCCTCGCTGTTTGCCACCATGATACTCGCCCAAATGGGCACATCGGATTTTACGAAGACCTCGACACTTGACGCAACGAGCCGCGAGAAGAAAACCGCCATTTCCGTACTTAGCGCGGTCGCCTAAATTTAAGCAGTCCAATAGACGCAGAAACTATTTAACCAGGAGATATGCACATGCTTAGACGCAATTTTCAGCAGATGACGGACGGCGCCAATCAAATTACGCTAGAGGACGCCTTTTTCCTGACCAACGCCGCCTGCACCGAACCGAAAGAACATATCCGTGCGTTTGCCTGCCGCGAGCTCGGCTGGGAAATATGGAAAAATCCTCGGCTCGCCGCGCCGGTCGTGCGCGAAATTCTTCATTTCCGTGAAGACTCCAAGGTCTCGCACGCCGCCGTTTACGGCACCTTACTAACGGTCATGGAGAACGGAATGGGTAAGCTGCCGCCCAATACGCCGCTCGTCGACCTTGCCCACGTCGCCTGCTTCAACGAAAACTCAGAAGATCGGGCGGTGGCGTCCTGGGTGATTATCCGCAACCTTGAAGAAGTGCATGCCAGAAATGAGCCTTACGTTTACGCCGCTGAGTGAACGGCGACGCTCTTGCCCAGGGCCCGCTTAACCGTCATTTCTTCTCGTCTTGATAAGGGCGCAGCAATTCGCAGAGGCTGTCCTGGCAGCCGATCATGAGCGCATCCGCGCCCTTGTTCTTCTCATCGGCCAGTTTGGGCATATTGCATTGAACTTTATAAATCGTCTGCCCTTCGGGCCCTAGGGACTGCTGAAAGACTTCGATCTTTTTAGGCGGGCAATTATTGAGGCGGGCGACTTCACGCACTTCCGCCTGGTCTGCCTTGGCGGGAAAGGCGCAAGCCGAGAAGAGTGCGGCCAGAGCGAAAGCGGTACCTATTTTCACGAGACGCACCTCAATTCGGTTTAAAGACAGGAACCGACACTGTCCAATTTTTGCTGAACCGAGTGATCTTGGGACATCGTCACCTGCAAGATCAGGCTCCACTCGGAGCATAGCCAGCTGGTATCCGGGGCTTTCTCCACCACCACATATATCATGTTTTGTTGCGGCAGTTCATCGAGAAGCAAGGCCCGGCGCTGGACCCAGGCTTGGATCTGCCCCTTACTTGAGCCGAGCGGAATCTCGGCGGTGATAGCATGTTCCCATTCACCCTTGCGGCCCTCAACCCGCGCGTTGCCGAAGGCCAACGGCCAAACAACCAGTCCGACCGCCACCGCCAAGGCTCCCAAGGGGATGAACCAAAGCGGGGAAAAATTCATGCCGCGCGCACTTCATCCAAAGCTCTTGCGGCTCTGTCGACCGACTGAGGCAACTCACCGTCCCTGAGTGCCACCGCCCCGGCGAGATCGACGGACACGAGCTGCGACACGCCTTTTTCGCTCATCGTAACACCGTAAAGCCTATCCATCCGCGCCATTGTCAGACGCTGATGGGTGATGATAAGGAAGCGTGTGCCGGTTTCCTTAGAAATGTCCTCGACGAGCGAACAAAACCGATCGATATTGCTTTCGTCCAGCGCGGCCTCGGCCTCGTCGAGAACGCAGATCGGGGATGGATTTGTTTGAAACACCGCAAACAGCAAGGCAAGCGCCGTTAATGTCCTCTCGCCGCCCGAAAGCAGCGAAAGAATTTGCATCTTTTTCCCAGGTGGGCTCGCAAAAATCTCCAGCCCGGCCAACATCGGATCTTCGTTGTCGATGAGCTCGAGATGTGCCCGGCCGCCGTTGAAGAGCCGCTTGAAAAGTACTTGGAAGCGTTCGTTCACAAGCGTGAACGCGCTTTCAAGCCTTTCTTTAGCTTCGCGGTTCAGCTGGCCAATCCCTTGCCTTAGCTTGGCGATAGCGGCCACAAGGTCGTCCTTTTCCGCTTGCAAGGCGTCAATCTGCCCTTGCAGCGTCTCGGCTTCAGTCTCAGCGCGGAGATTGACAGGTCCTATGTTCTCCCGCTCCCGCAAATAGCGCGCCAGCACTTGCTCAAGCTCCAAAGCCGGCGGCATTGCGTCAGCACCGAAGGCCGTCAGGGCCGGCAACTCCTCCGGCCCGCAATTCAATTTTTCCTGCATGCGTTCACGCAACGCATTGAACTGCTCCCCGGCCGTCTGCAAAGCCCCCTCGCCACGCACACGCTCTTCGCGTGCTGCGCCGAGACCGGCCTCATCCTGCTTAAGTTTCTGTTCAATGGCGGTCAGCCGTTGTTCGGCTTCGATGAGCCTGTCTTGCGTCTCCTTGCGGCGTGCTTCGGCCTCTGACAACTCCGTTAACAACTGAGCATGCGATGCGGCGAGCTCGGCCGGCCGGCCGCGTAACTGATCGAGGTTAATTTCGATGGTCCGCATCCGCTCGGCAAGGGACTCGATCTGTTGCGAGGCGTTCTCGAGGCGTGCGTTCCAAGCGCCAACTTCCTGCACGATCGTGGCGCTCCTCGCCTCGATGTGGTTACGCTCGCGCGTTAAGCGGTCACGCTCGCTCTGGCATTCGGCCTGGCGGCCGCGCTGCTCGGCCAGACGCGTGCGGATTTCGACGCTGGCGGAACGCAGGTTCTCGATATCGGGCAAACTCTTGAGTTCATCCTCGATGACCGAGGCACGCAGCCGGATTTGCTCGAAGTCCCCATTGACTGCACGCAAGCCTTCGTCGACGGAAACCAGTTTCGTTGTGATCGCCGTCGACTCTTTTTCCTGGCGGGCATAGGCGTCGCGTGCGTCGGCAAGCGCGGCATAGGCCGCTTGCAGCGCGGCGCGGGCCTGACGATCACCTTCCTGGCGTTCGGCGAAAAACACTGTCGCGTCCTGCAGCGTCTGCGCCGCCATATGCGCCTCGGCCTCGGCATAAGCCGTTTCATCTTTAAGCGGCCCAAGACGGTTGCGCTGTTGCAGGCGCAAAGCTGTCGTTGTTTTCGCTTGCGGCGTCACCGTAAAACCGTCCCAACGCCATGCCCAGCCGTCGCGGCTGACGATGATCTGCCCTGGCAGCAAATGCGGCGCGACGCGTTCGCCCGACGCCACATCATCGACAAGGCCAATCTGGTCCACACTGCGCTGGAGCGCCCCTGGCACTTGAATGTAAGTGCCGACCGGCGTGACCCCGTCGGGGAGTGCGGGCGTATGGGCGAGAGGAGGTAAATCGCGCCAGTGCATGGCCGCAGTATCGTCGAG
>JALYJG010000114.1 GCA_030775365.1 Pseudomonadota bacterium | reverse complement strand
GCCCACAAGCGGCGGGAATGTCAAAAAACCGCTGCTGCTCTTCTCGCATGGCCTTGATGGCTGCTCGACGCAAAGCACGTTCCTGATGCATACTTTGGCAGCGCACGGTTATTGGGTGTTTGCGCCGGATCACGATGACGCTGGATGCGGAAAAGGATTGCTGGCCTTTCTGCGCAAACCTGAGCTTGCATTCGATCTGCCTGAGCAGTGGAGCGATGCTACTTACGCGGCGCGCCGCAACGATATGGTCAAATTGCTAGAGGTCCTGCGCCTTGATCCGCATTTCGCGCCGCTGATCGATTTTTCCCGTGTTGGTCTCATCGGTCACTCGCTCGGCGGCTACACGGTCCTGGGGCTGGCTGGCGCCTGGCCGAGCTGGACGGTGCAGGGCGTGAAAGCCGTGCTGGCGCTATCGCCCTACAGCGAGCCCTTCAATGTGCATAAAACCCTGGCCTCAATCCGAATACCGATCATGTTGCAAGGTGGGTCCAACGATAACTTTATCACCCCAAACATTCTAAAAGCGGGCGGTACTTACGAACAAGCCGGCGCGCCAAAATATTTCGTCGAGTTCGACGGTGCTGGCCATTTTGCCTGGACAGATTTAAATCTGAAATATGCGGAGTCGATCGAGGCCTATAGCCTCGCTTTCCTCGATCATTATGTCAAAGGGGAGCCGGCCTCAAGGGATCTCACAAGCCGGCGGCCCGACGTCATTCAGCTGCGTTACGATTCCGAGCTTGGTAAAAAAGCTGGCGATCCATGACCTCTTTGGCACTCGGCGGGTCGGGCTTCGGCGTCCCAGCGACTTAGGCCGCAACCGCGGTCAATGGCCTAGCTGATTAACTGATTACAAAGCCTTGCGAAACCCTCGCAAAGACCCATTGCTGCAAGTATTTGTAAGGGTGGCGGTCCGGGGCGAGTGGTGGTAAATTCCGGTTATGAACGGAGATTTATTTAAAGAGTATAAAGTGGAGGTTTTGATAGCGGATGTCGGCCGCGCGCTCGAAACCATGGCCCGGGATGCTTTGCTTTCGCCAAAACTTTTAGCGGTGCGCGAAGAAGCACTGCGCACGCTTAGCGCTTACAGCAATAAGGACGCTAACTATAAACCCGCCGAGCCTAAGACCGGGGGCGATGATTACAACCGCTATGTTGAGATCGACCTCACCTCCGACGAGGCCGCGAGGCTTGGAGCCAAAGGCAGCCGCATTTCGGTTTTCGATCTATGGGCCGTGGTTAAGGAGGAAACGACGTTACCTGAGGCCAACCAAAAGAAAGGTCTTGCCCTGTTGTTGCTCGAGCAAGGCGTCAAGCATTACGATGCGTTTACCAATGCCATAGCCGAATATAACAAAGCGACGCGCGCCTACGATATTTTGGCGAAGCCTATCGAGCCACTCCCTGAGGATGCGGCTTTGCTCCAAAGGGGCACGCAGATCCTCGACGGCTTAAAGAAGCTGTCACCCTTCACTAGCATTTTGTTAGCGGAGAAGGAGCGCGCGGACCTGACCTCCGGCGCATTCGACCAGATAAGTGGGAACCAATTTTCGAGCGCCGAACAAAACTATCGCGACTACATCAATGCCTGTGTCGGTCATTCTTACAAACAAACTGCCGCCGTGCCCTTTAAAGCGGTTTTCGACCCACAGTTGATAGACCGTGTTGAGACCTTAATGCGCGTCGACAGCACGGCAAGCTGGCTTCTGGACCATATTAAAAAGGGCCACGTGCCGGTCGTCTTACATGAATACAATGTTCCTCCCGGTTTCCCGGCCATTTCCGAGCGCGGCGCCCTTATCGAGCAGGCCGCGCTCTCGCCCCTAGCTTTCGCTCGCAAGCCCTATACGCATGTCGAATACATCAGACTTTTTCTAAACGACGCCACGGATTTGGACCACGCATGCACTTTGGCGCACGAAGCGCGTCATCAGTGGCAGCAGCAAGTCATTACGGTGCAGGAGAGGCTGGCCGCCCTCCCATTTGACAACTTGGTGCTGGGGATGATTTACGAAGCCGATACGCATGGTATCACGGGCAAAATTCAGTGGGCACTGAGCGAAAAAATTGGCTCTGTCGCCGCCGGCCTTCACACCCAGGACCATATCGAATTTGGGCGCAATTTTGCGCGACCCATCTATGCTGAACTCAGTCGAGCCGCAAAACTCAAAAAGAGTATCCAGGCCGGGTTCTTGACATTCCTTGAGAAGGAATTTGCCCAGCCCGCCTACCTCAACGTATTTATCGAACGGTATCTCGGCAGGCCGTCTGTGCCGGGCGGGGATATGGATGTGTATAGACGGCAGATCGAGGACTGTGCCTTTCTGAAGCCGCAATTTCTTAAACGCATCACAGAAGTTAACGCCGGCCTCTCCTATCTTGACGACGAAGGCGTTGCGCTCGTTATCAAATTATTCAAAGATAAGCTCCCGCAAGCGATTAGCCAATACAGGCCTCCCGCTCCGGGCGCGACATTCCAGCTTTAACACCTTATCGTGGCGATCCGTCCACGCGGCAAGAAACTGCGGCCACATCCGTGAGTTGATAGACGGGCGCTTTGCCTTCGCTACCGACGCATTGCACCGTGAACGGCTCCGGCAGAAAAGGTGGCGGCATCGTCAGATGGAGGATCCCGCCCAGTGGCGTGCCCCGGTTGACAGGAATATCCGTGTCACACAAACGGATATTTGCGTTCTGGCACGGAAAGAGGTTGCAAGAGATGCCGGAGCTGTCGGCGATTTGATAGACAGCTGCGCCGCTGCCGTCGTCAACGCACTGAGCAGTAAAGGAAAGGTCCGAATACGAAGACGGATCCGCCAAGACCGAGACCGCGACCGGGACAGGGATACTGTTCCCGATCGCCGTCCCGCCGGGCACGGCGACGGGTGCGCCGCATAAGGTAATTTCGGAAGCGGGGCAACGAAGAGGCATACAACTGACCGAAGATATGTCCGTGATCTGGAAACCTGTCGAAGTGCATTGCACGGTGAAGGGTTGATGGACATAGGGTGAGGGCACCGTTTGCACGAGACTGTACCCAAGGGCGGTGTTCGGCAGCCCGACCGTCTGGCCGCAAATTGAAACGTTGCCTGGGGCACATTGTTGGAGGCTATAGGGAGCCAGCGGGATCGTGCCGAAGCCTGGCGGGGAGTGACCCTCAGCCCCCATCGCGGGCCAGGCCGAGGTTGCTGCCGAAACCACGAGGGCCGTGAGGGCGCTAACGTCGAATCTCTTTCGCAGTTTAGCCATGATCAAATCCCTTGTTGGCGTGACCTTAGCGCATAACCCAAAGAATAAATACAAAAGGGGTAGGGAAGAACATGGCATCTCAGCCGCGGTGCAGGTGCGCTCAGGAAAGCCGGTCACGCCTTTGTGCGAAAAGGCGGTGATGCAGTTCCCGGCCTGGTGCGACATAGTCATGCCTAGGCCTTGTGATCAAACACGTTGAACCTTTGGAACAGGCCCAATCATTAATTCATTGGCATATATAGCGAAAGCTATTGGCATATATAGCGAAAGCTAAGGTGGGGCGGCCTGTTGGCCGCAAAGCACTGGCGCCCCGGCTCGCGCTTTTCGGTGACTTCGCCTCATCCAGGAGGTGGCCCCATCAGGGACGCTTTAAAGAGTTGCTTCAAGGGTTTGGCTTTGCTATGTGAAAGCCGCCTCGAAGCAAAGGTTTAGCTTTTAACTTATGGACTG
Source organism: Pseudomonadota bacterium (assembly GCA_030775365.1). Lineage (GTDB taxonomy): Bacteria > Pseudomonadota > Alphaproteobacteria > UBA9219 > UBA9219 > JALYJG01. Next base: position 3,143 of record JALYJG010000114.1, on the reverse strand, counting down.
ACATGCCGCAAGACATCGCCAGCCCCGTCATCGCCGGAGATTCCGCCATTTTGGCGCGCCGTTATGCCGGCGCGCTGTATGATTTGGCTGAGGAAAAAAAGCAACTCGACACGGTCGCAGCGGATTTGCGAGTCCTGAGGCGCATCAGGCTTGAAAGTCCGGAATTTCAGCTTATCGCGAACAATCCGCGTTTGTCCCGCACCCACCTGGTGCAGGCGGCCCAACGGACGGCGACTGCAGCCGGTTTAAGCGAATTAACGACAAAATTTCTGAGCTTGGTCGCGCGCAATCGCCGTCTTGACGTTCTCGGCGCCGTCATCGATGCTTTTCTCGCAGCCCTGGCGGCAAAACGCGGCGAGTTTACGGCGGAAGTTACGGCCGCACAGGCTTTGTCGTCCGAACAGGAGGAACAACTGGCCGGCAAGCTCGGCGCTTGGGTCGGTGGCAAGGTCCATCTTTCCGTCAGCAAGGACTCGGCCCTGCTTGGCGGTCTCATCGTCAAAATGGGCTCGCGCCTTATCGACGCCTCGGTCAGAACCAAGCTCGCGCGTCTTGAGCGCCAGTTAAAATTGGAAGACATCACATTGCAAAAGGGAGTCGCCTAGATGGATATTCGTGTTTCGGAAATCTCCAGCATACTGAAAAAGGAAATTGCCGGTTTCGGTACGTTGGCGGAAGTGGCTGAAGTTGGCCAGGTCTTGTCGGTCGGCGACGGTGTCGCGCGCGTCTATGGTCTGGATAACGTTCGCGCCGGCGAAATGGTCGAGTTCCAGAGTGGCGTCAAGGGCATGGCCCTCAATCTTGAAAGCGACAATGTCGGCGTCGTCATTTTCGGCGACGATCGCAGCATCCGCGAAGGCGACATGGTCAAGCGTACCGGCACGATCGTCGAGGTACCTGTGGGCAAAGGCCTTTTGGGTCGCGTGGTGGATGGCCTTGGCAATCCGATCGATGGCAAAGGCCCCTTGAAAGATGTCAAGTTAACCCGCGTCGAAGTTAAGGCGCCCGGCATCATACCGCGTAAATCCGTCGGCGAGCCGATGCAAACCGGCTTAAAGGCCATCGATTCGCTCGTCCCTGTCGGTCGCGGGCAGCGTGAATTGATCATTGGCGATCGTCAGACAGGCAAGACAGCCGTCGCTATCGATACCTTCATCAATCAAAAAGCCGCCAACCAGGGTACGGACGAGTCCAAAAAGCTCTATTGCATCTACGTGGCCATCGGACAGAAACGCTCAACGGTCGCGCAGATTGTCAAAACCCTCGAAGACGCAGGCGCACTCGAATACTCGATCATTGTTGCGGCCACGGCCTCTGAGCCGGCGCCGTTGCAATTTCTTGCGCCCTATACGGGCTGCGCGATGGGCGAGTTTTTCCGTGACAATGGAATGCACGCTCTGATCGTTTATGACGATTTATCGAAGCAGGCCGTGGCCTACCGCCAGATGTCCTTGCTGCTGCGCCGCCCACCCGGCCGCGAAGCTTACCCGGGCGACGTCTTTTATCTGCACTCGCGCCTTTTGGAGCGCGCGGCAAAAATGAGCGACGCGAACGGCGGCGGCTCCTTGACAGCGCTTCCTGTCATCGAGACGCAGGCGGGCGACGTTTCCGCATACATCCCGACCAATGTCATCTCAATCACCGATGGACAGATCTTTCTTGAGACGACGCTTTTCTATAAGGGCGTGCGTCCGGCGATCAATGTCGGCATCTCCGTCAGTCGCGTTGGTTCTGCGGCGCAAATCAAAGCGATGAAGCAGGTCGCGGGTTCGATCAAGCTGGAACTCGCCCAATTCCGTGAAATGGAAGCATTCTCACAATTTGCTTCGGATCTTGACCCCACGACCCAGCGGTTGCTTAACCGCGGCCGCCGCCTGACCGAGCTCTTGAAGCAGCCGCAATACGCACCGCTGGCTGTCGAAGAACAGGTCTGCGTCATTTATGCCGGCGTCAAAGGGCATCTGGATAAAGTGAACGTCGAGGACGTGTCGCGCTATGAGCAAGGTCTTTTAGGCGATCTGCGCAGCAAAGGCGGCGACATTCTGAAGGCGATCCGTGAGGACAAGCAGATCAAGCCCGAGACCGAGGATAAGTTGAAAGCTTTCATCGAAGGTTTCGGCAAAGTCTTTGCCTGAGAAAATCTTGCTTTCCTGGCCTGACGAGACTGGCGGGGATGAGGGCAGGCTTATAAAAAAAGGCCGTGGGTTTGAACCACGGCCTTTTTCTTGTTCCTAGGCCTATTGCGGGCAAAGAATGGCGAAGCTGACGCCCGGGGTCTCGTGTAAAACCCGCTTCGTGCGCACAGGATTGTTCGTATCGATGCGAATGCAATGCGCATGAGCTTCGTCGACCGGTCGCGTGGTTGCCAACGAGACCTCGCCTAGGCGATCATCGAGGATACGGCGCACGACCTCAACCTCCGATCTTTCGGTCTTTCGGATCTCATCAAGCAACTGTGTTCCCGATAGGTCGTTCAGCATGGCGAAAACGCTGCCCGAGGAGGAGGGAGGCTTAGGCGAGTTCCCCCGCGGCTGCCTCGTTTCGGTAAACGAGGTCAGCACGCTGGCGCCGGGAACGAATTGTAAAGCCGCCTTCGTGAGACGCGGGTGTTCGGTCTCCAAGCGCAGGATATGTTCCTGCTTGCGATCCATAGGGCGTGCAAAAGCCAAGGCGACGTCCCCAAATAGGCTCGTGGCAGCTTTTGCCAACTGCCTTGCGAGAGGGTTTTCCGATCGTTTGGCCTTTTGAACCGATTGGACGATGTCGACCGCTGGTGCCGCATTGAGTAGGACGATTACTGTAGAGATCTTGTCATTCGACATTGTGTTTCTCCTTATAAATGAGCTGATATTGGAATTCCGCTGTGGCGGATGGGCGCAGGCACTCTTGAGGTTTCGGCATGCAGCGCTTCGTTGAGTGCGCCGATATAGGCGGGCGAAGCACCGCAACAACCGCCAAGAAGTTTCACACGTTCTGGATCTTTTTCTCGCCACTTGAGGGCTGTCGACACGAATTTGTCGATGCTGACCCGGCTTTGGTCATGTTCCCAACCGGCGCCGTCGGGGGCGGGGCGGCCGCCCCCATTGGCGTAGGCCCCTGTGAAGCCGCGCGAATATTTGAGAATGGTGTCCAGCGCGGGCGCG
>JALYJG010000113.1 GCA_030775365.1 Pseudomonadota bacterium | reverse complement strand
GCGATCCCCTTGAAGCTTGCGTTCGCCGCCGCATAAACAAGAACGTCATAGAGAAGTACGAGTGCGGTATTGGCGAGCACGAGCAGCCCGCCATTGCTCGGCAAGGCCAGGCGGGCGAAAGGTCCAAGGGCTGCATTGATAAAGGCCAAAGCCACGGCAAAGAAAAGCAGGCCAGCCACGAAGCCGACGAGAGTCATAAGGGGCCGCACGATAAGCCCCAGCCACAAGACATAAGACTGCCGGCCGAGTCCGCCACTAAGACCCTCGCCATGCGGTGTCAGATGCATGATCGCTACAATAGGGACGGCAAGTACCGCCTCGACAAGGGCCAGGATCCAAGTCAGGGCCGCCATAAGAAAACGTAAGAAGGGCAAAAGGGGAACGACAAAAACGAGCAACAGCCCGCCGCCGAGTAAAAGAAGCCCGGTGCCGGCGGTTAGGAGGGCAGGGCCGATCGCGCCGGTCGTCCCAAATCCGGCGCCAGCTAGCCCAGCCAACGTCGAAGCCAGATCGATTTGCCGTCGTCCGAACTCAACCAGCGCCGCAAACGGGTTATAGAAAGTGCCGTAAGGGATTTGCGCGAAAGGATATCCGGCATCGGCGCTGCCGGGCTCCTCGCCCCACACACCGCGAGCCAGGGCTGCCTGGTCGGTCGCGCGTGCAAAAAGCGACAGCGCTTCATCGGGCTCGGTAGCGAGGTTAAGCCGGTCGTGAAGATCGGCGGCGGCGAGGGGAATGTAATCCCTGTCCGATAATTGCGTTGCGAAGAGCCAGTTATGGATGCGCCGGGCCGCGCGTCCGTTCTGACCATAGAAATCCACGAGTTTCTCGTATTCCGTGGCATCCAGCATATGGAGCACAGGCAAACCGTCAATAGCATCTTTCAACAGTTGTCGGGCCACCAACGGATGAGCGAGCACAGGTGCTTGCGCGTCTGGCAAAGCGTGGCTCATAAGCTCGCTATAGCTTTCTTGTAGTCGCACAAGTTCGGGCAGGTAAGCAGCGGCGGCAAGCCAGCCGGTTTCGGCCGAATTGTCGAGCGCCTGCTCGCCGAGGCCCGCGCTCGCGGCTGCCAGACTGCGCTGCTCGCTTTCCATATGGTCGCGGTAGGTTTTTTCAAGCGTGGCCAGATCGTCTCTTATATCGCTTGTGCTCGAGGATGAGTTGTCAAGGAAGGCAGGGCTGGCGCGGTCGGCAAGCGAATGCGCCTGCGCCAGCAAATCATCGGTCTGGCTATGCGCGAAATTCGACAGGTCTTCGGCCATGCGAGCGATCGGATCAACAGGCGCTGAGGCCGAGAAGATCGGCTTTCTGTAGCCTGAGAAACGAAACTCGCCGCAAAGGGGGACATTCGCGTTGAGCGCATTGCTGTAACGCCAGGTCTCGACGCTGAAGGCATCGGCGGGGGTTTTGACCGCACTGCCAATATTGCCCGCCATATGGATGACGGGAATTGTCTCAAGCGGCGTATAGATCTGCTCATAGGCCAAGCGACAGGCTTCCATCTCGACGGCCGTGACCGCGAGATGCGCGACATCTGGGCTGCGCGGCGTGATGAGGCTCGAGAGATGCTCGCCTCCGCTGTGCAACACTTCCCGCCAGGCATTGCTCGCGAGCGTCGAGCCGCTCTCCGCCATTTTGATGACGAGATATTGCCCGGCATTGAGGCTGCTGCCGACGGGCACCAAAATCCCGATAGCAAGCACGAGCCGTATCGGCATCCATACCTGGTTGGCCCGGCGGCCGAAAACGACGCCGTCATGCGCCGTTTCGACGACCATCGAGGCGATATGAAAAAAAGCCAGCAGGGCCGCCAGAATGAGCATGCCCATGCTGTAAAGCCCGAGTGCCAAACGCAACCCCTCGGCCGCCGCCGCCATGGGCGCAGCATAGGGGGCGAGATTTTCCGGTAATATCGAGCCGCGGAACATGTAGTCGATCCAGGCCTGGGCGAGATCAACGCCACCACGGGGGTGCGAAAAGGGGCTGCTTGAAGAGCTCAGAATGTTGGACGCGGCTAAGCTCGGTGCGGTGGCGAACGCCCCGGTCAATGTTGCTAGCACGCCAAGGATCTTGTGCGCCAAGCGCTGTGTGCGATCGCCAGGGTTCAGGGAGCGCCGCTTCATTCTCCAAGCCCCAGCCGGTCGAGGGGCTTCGTTGTACCCACATCCGCTCCCCAGCTCTCCTTGAGGCTTTCGAGATTTTTCCGCAGCAATTTGAGGCGCGCTTCAGAGCGGGCGATCGATAGCGATGCAACGGCTTGCGGGACGGCGAAAAGAATGAGCTGGCCGATGCCAGCGGCGCCTAGAATGACGAGCCAGTTCGACGGGTCGCGCAGGATGTGGAACGTATTTTCCATCGTCTGACCTTTGCTCCAAAGGTCGATTGCGAAAGGTGTGACGCCGGCTGCATTCATGGCGCCGACGGAGGCCACAGAGGATTTGTGGCGGTCATTATCGGTCATGATGGCGACGAGCGTGGGTATCATGCCGATCAGAAGCAGCATGAGGGTCGGGAATATGAACGGCACGGCCGCGCCAAAGGCGATCATGAAAAAGAAGAACCCGATCTTACCGCCGCGCTTCTGCGCTGGCTTAGCCGTCGCGGGCGCATCCTTCGTGTCCTTTTTACTATCCGCCATACCCCCTCCTCACATGTTCTGCCAGACAGCGCGTAAGGCGGCCAGCATTACAAAAATGACGGCCAGCAACCCGCTGATATTGGCGGCAATCGGCTTGCCCTCGCTTTCGATGACATTGTCGCGGTGAGCCAGGCTTGCCTCGATGATCGTAATTTCCTTGAGGATGTTCAAATAGAGTAAACGCGCGGCCATAAATTCCTGCCTGTCGCGCTCGACCTGGCCCGTGTCGTCGACGAGTTGCCGCAGCGCGCCGAGATTGCCGCGCTTGGCTGTTTCACGGATTTGTTGCTGCACTTTGTTGCGCAAGCTTTTGCTAAGATAGCGCCGCACCGAGACTTCGAGGAAAGGTAACAGCCATTGCGCCAGCGCCGGCAACGAGTCCGGTCCGTAGCGCTGTTGCATTTCGCTAAACAGGGTCAGGAAAGCCAGACCTTTGCGTGGCGAGGTCTCGGGTGCGGCTATGGCGTCAAATAAGGTCTCACTGCGCTTTTCTCTAACGATCAGAAAGGCGGCAATGTGCCTGTCCACGGGATCATGCGGCCTGTTGGCCTGCCCGGCGACACGCTCGAGTGCGGGCAGCAAGGCCTTTGGTGATAGGACGTAGTGTCCCCGCAACATGGGACTTAGGCAAGGCAGGCCGGTATTGAGTTCATAGGCTACGCGTTCGGGACCGTTGCCGAGACTTGTGCGCTCGATTATGCCGCGCATGCGCTCGAATTGCTGGCCGAGCGGCACAAGGTCCGTCTTTTTTTCTTTTTGCATATTGACCCAGAAGGTCACGAGCTGGTTCGAAACGATCTCGGAAATGACCTGGACCTGGCCAGCCGACGTCAGCGCATCCACGAGAACATTCGGTATGCCGGCGGGCATGGCGGTCACGCCGCGGTAACGGATCGGAGCTGTGGGGTCGAGCGCTATACAGGCACGCGAGACCAATTGACTTTCGTACTGCGCCGGCTTCCCGCCCTCCTTTAAGCTTGTCTGCGCTTCATGCAAATCATCAGCTCGCTCCTCGTCCCCCATGGCGCGTCTTAGCCATTTATCGAGGGTACCGCTCTCGATCATGCGCACGGCTTCCGCCGGATGCGAAGAGAGAGCCTCGGCAAGCGGGCGTATTTGCCAATATTCCTTGCCCGCAAACTCGAAGTGGCGCGAGGAGCGGCGCCCGGCATCGGTATTTTTGGGCGTGAGCCTGCGGCCGCTGAGCCATTGCTCGAGTTCGGCGCCGGACCATCGCTGCCGGGCATCATCGGTCAAAAGGCCGCGCAACAATTCGCTGTGGGTGCTCGTCAATCTGTTATTGCCGATCAAAGCGGCGAAAGAGCCGCGCTCGATCTTGGCCTGAATGACCGCACGTTCATCGAGGCCACGCAAAGGATTATGCCCGAGGACGAGAAGTGCCAGCGAGACGCCAAAGGCGTAGCAATCATCGCCATGAGTGCCCGTGCCTCTTCCCATCGGGGAAGTCATCGCGCGCTCGATCGTCTCGAAGAGGATGGGCTGCCCGAGCCCGGCCGGTGCCGAAAGACAGTCGCCCAGTTGTGGGGCGCCGCCGCCGCCAAGCCTCCAGAAGATGTTGCTTGTATTGATGGCGTTGTGGACCGTGCCGGTGCGGAGAAATTCGGCCAGAGCGCCGATGAGGGGCGCTACAAAATAGTGGTTGATCGCATCTTCGCTCATTGGAGGATGCGGCTCGTCAATCGAGTGTTTGAAGCGTGGGGCGGATGGACGTTGATAGGCAATGGCGAAATAATGCATGCCATCCATTGGCCAAAGCAGGACGCCGCTATCGACCAGGCGCAGCACGGCCGGATGGTCGATCGTGCGCATGGATGTAAGAGTGTCCATGCGCGGCGGGTAGCCCTTGTTGCAGAGGATAGCAAAGCAATCCGCCGCCTCGCCCCGGACGCGGGCCGCGAAAGCGGGACCGCCGATGGCGTTGCCGTCGGGCAAAGCCATCGAAGGATGTATTTCGGTGCGGAGACCAAGCTGCACGCCGGGGCCGCCAGGTGGGGCGGACGCGGCGGGCGGGTTCTGCGCTGCGTCGGTGTAGGCCATGAGAGATGCCTGTCCGGAACGGCGAATCGGGGCCTAAAATGTACGCGAAGTCAGGCTGAGGGGCTAGGGTTATGCCCGCCCGGCAGCGGAAAGCGAAACCTTACCAGGTCGAATGGGCTGTGTAGGTGATCGTTTTGGTTTCATCCGGGGCAAGATCGACTGGAAATTCGACCGTGTGGCTGTCGATCGTGCGGAAATCGTCAGTTTTTTGCGTGATTTCCCATTTCTCCGAGCGGTTAAGATGCTCCACGATACGAATTTGCACGGCCTCTTTTTTGTGATTTGAGACGCGCACAGCGAAGGTCTCATCCGTGAAACGCCGCGTGGAATCCGTAATGAAGGCGGTGCGTTTTCGCTCGCCAACCAGATCGAAGGAATTGCCGGTGTAAAGCCGTATGGTTTCATCCTTGGGCGTGTGATCGATACGGTCCTCGCCGACGAATTCGGGACGGCCATCGCTATCGCTACGGTAAAGCTTAATCTTGCCGGCCGGCAGCGGCATGCCCAGTCCAGAGTCCTTCGCATTTTGAAACTCGATCATCGTAAAGACTTTTTTCTGCGACGAGTTCCCGTATGCTTCGTTCTGCCGCAGGTTTTCATAGGGGTAGCCCTGATAAGCGCTATAGGACGCACCGTCATAGACATAGAGACGCTTGCCCCGGACGGCCGAAGACCGCAGAAGCTCCACCTGCTTGACCTCGCGGTCATGCAAAGTCAGGGGACGCGCTATCGTATAGAGGTGATATTCGTCAAAGGATTTCTCCGCCACGCCAGGAGCCGACGCGGCATCCAACGCTGCCTGGGTCTTAGCCATAGGGGCGCCATTTGTGTCCGTCGCCCGTGCGACGTCACCGGCCAGAAGCTTTACTTGGGCGTCGGCGAAATCTTTGCCGCTCATGTTTTGCAGCGTCACCCAGCCGATCAGATCAAAGATGTCACCGGTTTCGGGGGCGACGAGGTTATAGGTGGCTGCCCAGCTCATGCCGCCGGTCATGTAGGAGAGCTCGACGTTATGAATGCCTTGCGTTGCGCTCTCCAGTTTCCACAGCAAAGTCGGCTTGAGAAAATTTTTGGGATCAATCGAGTCGAAAACAGGTTTGCCTGGCAGCCCGAATAGGACCTTGCCGTCGACTTCGACGATTGGCTGAGAGCTGCCCGCGATAGTCATCTGCTGTTGCGCATATTGTGTGCCGAAGGTCGTAAACGCGCTGTAGTGCGGCGTATAGCCACTGCGCAGGATTTTGCCCTTGATGATTTTCTTTTCGCTTGTGACAGGGGCGCTAACTTCGAAGGACAGCTCCTTCCCCTCCATTTTGCTGAGCAGCAGTTCCTCGCTAAGCGGATCGCTTTCATAATCCTGCTCGAGGATTTTGAGCGGATCGCCTTTGGCGAGGTCGCGCAGGATCACGGAGTCCGGCTCGACATGTGCGGTAATATCGGTGACTTGCACCTCATTCTCGCCCTTGTCGAGATTGAAGGATCTCTTTTCTTTTACGACAGCGAAATTCTGGTTGTAGATGGTCAGTTGGGTTTCCGCCATGGCCGGCAAGCTTAGTGCTGACAACAGCAGCGCCCCGATGATCGCAGCGAGTGTGCCGGTCTTCAAAGGGAGTAAGGCGAGATGAACTAGTGGCCAGCGACGGGCCGTGAGGCGACATGATTTCATCGAAATCTCCAGATGGAAGCAGCCCTGGGACGCTAAGCCTTTTTCTCTCATGTGCAACAAAGATCTTTGCCGCTTTGGCAGGATTCAAGCGGGGCGACCGCCCGGGCGCTGGGGGTCCGAGAACAGCTCAGCCCTCGCCTGGGCGGCAGACCTCAGGTCCGAACGCGCTTGATAAGGTCGTCCAGCTGATCGAGATCTTTATAAAAAAACGTCAGCGATCCCGCTTTACCTTGGGTGCTGATTTTAACGTTGAGACCCACGATGCGCTCAATTTCTTTTTCGAGCAGCAGAAGATCGGCATTCTCGCCGGGAGCTGCTTTGCGTTTGTGTATTTCCGGATTGTCGATATGGCGTTTGGCGAGGGATTCCGTCTGCCGCACATTTAATCCGCGTTTGACGACTTCCTGCGCCACGAGCAGCGGGTCGCGTGCAGGAATGAGGGCGCGGGCGTGACCGATCGTCAAATCGCCATTGTCGATCATCTGTTTGACGGCGGGCGGC
>JALYJG010000112.1:1315-6874 GCA_030775365.1 Pseudomonadota bacterium | reverse complement strand
ACACAGGCGTCCGCCGCCCCTATGGCCACCGGTTTACTGTGACAGGGCGCGCGCCGAGGGCCGAACTCCGCGGATGCAGCGACGTGCTGGCCTTGCCGGCCACGAACGCGTGAAAGGGATCGCGCAGCTCTGGCCCGAAGCCGGCGCCACGACGATCGGTGCGATTGCCTCGGCCGCACGTTCAGCCGCAGCGGGGCATTTGCCCGCTGGCGCGGATGAAGTGAAGGCCTATCTGGCCCGTCTCTCGCACTGCCTTCTTATGGATAAGCGCGCCAATGGTATCCCGGAATTGCAGGCGCTCGGCTTTTGGCTTCGTCGCGCGGCCGTGGAAAGCATGCTCAAGCGGTACCTCGCCGGTTTTGCAGCGGGGCCGATTTCAGGGATTGTTTTCCAGCTGCCCCCCAGCAATGTGCCCACGCTCTTCGGCTATACGGCAGCCATTGCGCTGTTATGTGGGGAGGTATCAGTCATACGGCTATCGAATGCTGAAAATAGCGTCCAAGCGTTATTGGTGACTTTAATCAAAGAGACGCTCAAGGATGCTTCAGCTTCGGTAAGAAATCGGCTGTTCCTCCTTAAATATGACCATGATGACAATGTGACGGAGGCGCTGTCGTCGCTTTGCAGCCTTCGGCTCGTTTGGGGCAGCGATGAAACGGTACGACATATTGCGGGTCTTGCCTTACCGTCAACGGCGCGTCACATCAGTTTTGGCGACCGGTTTTCGGCGATGGCACTCAAGGCCTCGGCCTATCAAGCATTGGACGGGGACGGGCGCGAGGCCGTCGTCAGGGATGCGTTCAATGATATTTATATGTTCGATCAATTGGCCTGCGCTTCGCCGCGTTTGATCATCTGGGTTGGTACGGCTGAAGTTACGGCTGAATCGGGCGAAGAATTTTATACGCGGCTCTCGGACCAAGCGAATTTGCGCCGTTATGAGCCGGATATTGGCGGGAGGCTCGTCAAGCTCAACACCAGCTACCTGGCACTACATGATTTGAGGCCGGTCACCTACGCGGTCTATGGGCCGTCTTTGAGCGTCATCGCTCTTGGCAACCTTAAAGGCCTGTCCGGTTTCAAAGCAGTGAATTACGGCTATGGTACGTTGCTCGCATCGCGGCTGGTCCGCCTGGCCGATCTCGCTGAAGATACAGAGCCGCGTGACCAGACCCTGGCCTGCTGGGGCTTCGACAGCGATGAAATTGATGGCTTTGTGCGCGCGCCCCGCCGATCAGGCTTTGACAGGATTGTGCCGCTCGGCCAGGCTCTCACTTTCGATCCCGTCTGGGACGGCTGCAATCTGTTCGAGGCCATGACTCGTATCAAGGACAAATCATGAGCAATCTTGTTATCGTGGGCGCGGGCGGCTTTGGGCTTGAGGTGGCAGGCTATGCCGAAGACGTTATTCGGTCCGATAAGGTCCAGCTCACCATCAAGGGATTCTTAGACGACACCAAACCTCAGGGGGCGCGGCATGCCGGCTATCCGGTGCTCGGAACAACCGAAATTGCAGCGGAGCCAGGCTCTTTGTACGTCATAGCGGTCGGCGAGCCGGCCCAGCGGGAAACGCTGGCCCAAAAGCTGGCGGCAAAAGGCGCTCAGTTCGCGAGTATTCTGCACCCCACATGTTATGTGGCTGGAACGGCCAAAATTGGGGCAGGGGTCATCATCGCTCCGTTCGCCTTCGTCGGCCCCGAAGCCGTGATTGGCAATCATGCCGTCATGAATGTCTTTGCTTCGGCCGGGCACGAGGCGCTCATCGGCGATTACGCGGTCCTCTCTCCTTACGCCGCCCTTCATGGAAACGCACGGCTTGGAGATGGCGCATTTATGGGTAGTCATGCTTGTGTGACAGGAAATATAAGCTTGGGTGAGCGGGCAGTACTGGCAGCGGGAAGCGTGGCTTACAATTCCGTGCCGCCCGGGGTAACCGCGATTGGTAACCCGGCAGCGTTCCGGAAAATATCATGAATATCAACGCACAGCGAGATCATCAGGCTTTTGCACACTTGGAGGCACACGCATATGAAACCGAGACAATTACTTCAACTGGCGTTGATTGGCGCTTTTCTTTGTTTGCCCATTGCGGCTGTCCGGGCTGACGACGTGCTGCCCGCAAAAGTGAGCAACCTGGTCCATGTCCCGCTGGCCAAAGTCGGCTCGGGCAATTACCGTAAGCTCGGTTTCAAGGTCTATACCGCGACTCTCTGGGCGCCGGAGGGCGTGTGGTCCGCAGAAAAACCGTTCGCGCTCGAAGTCGTCTATGCACGCAAACTGTCACGGGACACGGTCTTCGATGCTGTTATGGAGGACATCCGCGACCAGGGTGTCGCGGATGAGGCCACTCTGAAACGCTGGGAAGGGGTTTTGACTGCCGCCATCCCGGCCGTGGAGGAGAACGATACTATTATCGCCGTTTCGCGGCCCGGTAAACAAGCCTTGTTATTCCATAACGGAACACAAATCGCCAGCATCGACGAGAAACCGTTGAGCAATGCTTTTTTCAATATTTGGCTGGGCGATAAAGCGGATGAAAGCCTTAAAAGAAAACTGCTCGGAAAGGACGACTAGAACCCTCCTATGAAAAACTATAAGAAATCGACGGACGCCGTTAGCAAACTCTCTCCACTGCAGCGCGACGTCACCCAAAATAATGCGACCGAGCCCAGCTTCCATAATGAATTCTGGAATCACAAGGAAGAGGGGATCTATGTTGACGTGGTATCGGGAGAGCCACTGTTCTCGTCAACGGATAAATATGATTCCAAATCAGGCTGGCCCAGCTTTACTCAGCCGATACAGAAAGAGAATGTTCGGGAAATGTCCGATCATTCCCATGGTATGCAACGTATTGAGGCGCGCTCGACCCATGGTGATTGTCATCTCGGGCATGTGTTCCCCGACGGACCCGGCCCCCATGGCACGCGTTATTGTATCAATTCCGCGGCACTGCGTTTTGTCCCCAAAGACCGGCTGGCGGAGGAGGGCTATGGTGAGTTCCTTTATCTTTTCGGGGGTGACCGGGGGGCCGAAAAATCGGTGACACAAAGGGCGGTCCTAGCCGGAGGGTGTTTTTGGGGCTTACAGGATCTCTTTCGCCGGCAACCGGGCGTCATCCGCACCCGCGCCGGGTACACAGGCGGCACGCTTCCGAATCCGACTTACAGCCACATGAAAACCGGTACGACCGGGCATGCCGAGGCGATTGAAATTCTCTTCGATCCCGCGCGGACAACCTACCGGGCCTTGCTTGAGTTCTTCTTTCGGATTCACGACCCCTCGAACAAAGACCGGCAGGGCAATGATATCGGCACGCAGTATCGTTCGGCGATTTTTGTCCTGGACAACGACCAAAAGCGTATAGCGGCCGAGGTGGTTGCGGCGGTGAATGCGTCAGGCCGGTGGCCCGGGACAGTCAAGACGGTCATAACGGAAGCCGGCCCGTTCTACGAGGCCGAAGAGTATCATCAGGACTATCTCGAGAAGAATCCCGGCGGCTATACATGCCATTTCGTCCGGCCCGATTGGACGTTCAGCACGCGCAGCTCCTGAGCCGGCTTTGGCTAGAGCAGTCTTGTGCGGATTTGCCAAAGTTTCTGGGTTGCCTTAGGCTCAGCCCGAGGAGTGGCCCATGACCGATGATTATGTCCAGACCAAGACCCAAGAAGCTATCGCAGCTACGGGGGGTAACAAGCACGATGCTCAGAAACTTTTGATCACTTGGGCCGTGCGCGATGCGTCCCTGTTACTTGGCATGACAAAACCTCATTTAAAAGCTATTGCCGCCGGGCTTATCGATCATGCCGCGCGCCTCAAGAGTGCTCCGCGGACGCAGGACTCCAGTCCCGATCATTTCTCCCAAAAGGCTATCGACGATATGGTCGCCTCGGCGACTGGGCCACTTCCCAAAGATAAACGGACAAGCCGGAACATTCCGCCGCCAAAATCCACAGAACGGCAGGCCTCAACGATGCGCAAACTGGCTGCCGCGTTCACGAAAAAAGACAAATGACTTTCAGCCTTATGACTTTAAGCCTTAAAAAGAGGTCGCGTTCCCATCATGCGGTTTGAGCACTACACGGAGCCTGTGCTGCCTTTAATCCCGTGGTTACGCCGCATTGCACGGTCTGTTTCACTCGCCTCCGTTGTCGTTGGCGTGTCGCTGCTTATAGGTGTGCTGGGCTACCATACCCTCGGTCATTTGAATCTCGTTGATTCCATTCTCGAAGCTTCGATGATCCTGGGGGGCATGGGGCCCGTGGCCCCTTTGACGAATGATGCCGTAAAACTGTTTGCCTCCGCCTACGCCCTATATAGTGGACTCATGCTCATAGGAACGACCGGCATATTGTTGGCGCCTTGGCTGCATCGAATGTTTCACTATCTGCATCAAGCCGAGGGCGAGGGCTCGAGCAAAAGAAAAAAGAAATAAGTCGTCGGTCCTGCCATGCGTTGATGCTAGGAGAAACCTTCTCCATCGTGAGCTGCCGTAGCGCAGCCGGGCGTTAACCAAAGAGCGGCTTACCCCGGCGCGGCCAGAGAAACTAAAACGCGACTTGTGGGAAGGGGTGTCCTTTCAGGTATACTGCACTGCACAACCTTATTGACTTGCGCAATTAATACGCACTCATATACTTGACCGTTAACGCGGTTCAATTAAAGTTTAATCGTTCAGATCACATCATATTTGAGGACATTACTATGCCAGTTCAACCCGACCCCATTCAGCCTGACGTTGAGTTCGCCTTCGGCGAACAGCCCGCTTTTACGCGCAGCAAGGATGAGGGGCAAAAAATCGGCGTGGTTGGTGCTGGTGACGTCTGGATCAAGTTTATCCTTCCGCAGCTCGCACAACGCGGTGGCGATTTGTATATCACGGACCCGAAGCGTCCGGACATAACTGAAAAGGCCCTCAAAGCGGGGGTTCCTGCCGAAAAGATCCATGTGGTTTCGGGTATCGATGCGATGCCAAAAGATCTGAATCAGATTTATCTGCTGACTCCGCCGGGCTCGCATGCGGCGCTTCTCGAAAAGATTGCCGGGACCCTTCCTGGAGTTCCTGTCGGTATCGAAAAACCACTGACAGGTACGAAGGAAGACGCCGATCGGCTCGTCGCTTTCGCCGGCGAGCACAAAGTCCCCGTTTATGGCATCGACTGGGCGTTGTTGAATGCTCAGCCGCTCTACCATGCTTTCGGCATGACCGTTCCCTATAAGGATACATTGGAAGTAAAGGGCGCCGAGAACTTCGCAAAGTTCGATAGAAACGACATCGTCAAGATCGATGCCCGCGATATTGAAGGCGGTGGCAACTCCCTTGCAGATCCGGCCGTTCTCGCGGCCAGTCGGCCCTGGATGATGGATTACCGTCAGGCCGGGGGTGTTGCCTTCGATATGACGGTGCATATCGTAAACGTTGTTGAGGAGATGGGTTTCGAAACGAAAGCCATCAAGCAGATGTTTCTCGGTGCGGTCAGTGACCAGCAGGGCATCTATAACCGTTTCGGCAGCGAGGATTCGAACAAGGGCGATATGTATGCGCGTGCTCATATGACC
>JALYJG010000112.1:0-1305 GCA_030775365.1 Pseudomonadota bacterium | reverse complement strand
GTCATGGAGTCCGGCAAGAATGCCCGCTTCAATGATCAATTCATCGAATTGACGGATAGCAAAGGCTATGTTCTGCACTGGGAGATAATTCCGACGGACAAATCCGGTAAGCGGATTCCCGGCAGCGAGCTTAAAATGTACGATCCCGCCGGAAAAGAAATCGCCAGCGTCTCTATGAAGACCGACGCTTACGCGCTCGTCGCCGATGAGTTCGGGGAGTTTGCTAAAAGGCGCCCGTCTGTCCAAGTTGCCTCACATCTCGCCGCGCATCATAACGGGATTGGCACGGTCGTTGAGATGCACAAAACCGCTCGTGAGGTAGCAGTTCCGGCCGGTGAGCAAGTCAGTCAGCTTGCCCTTATCGAGCAGCCCCCGCGCCCAGGGCGCCAGGCGGATTTCACCCAATTGCAAAAACTAGCGCTTTAAGGTTCCCACCGCGCTTTTGGCAAAGCCGGGGGTATCCTTTGCAGGTCATCTGTGTCTGAACGCATAACGGTATCCGGCGCCAAGTTGGCTGAAGTAAAAATCTATGGCGATATAGGGGCGAAGCTATAATGGCGGCATAAACACAGTACTGTTTTCAGTATTATTTAACCGGAGTGATTACAGAAAATTCTGTGGGCATAAGTTAACTATCATTATTGCACTGCACAAAACCAATTCTCCCCATTACTGCACTGCGAAAAACTTTGTTCTTGTGAAAGCAATTGCCGGCAGTGTATTTCTGTCGGACGGATTCGATTCAAAAGAAGAAAAAATCAAACGCCCGGCGTCGAGAGAAATTTTCGCAGTCCTTTTGTTTCAGGGGAAGTTGTTGCCGATCCTTGGTAGGTCCGAGTTCAGCGCTTCTGTTCAGCCCAACGATGGAGACACTCATGAGTACCGCAGCCCTACAATTTCCGGCCGCCGCAATGGCAGCGATGGTGCCGTTGCAACTGCATCGCGATCATCAGATGAAAGCTTTAATCCCTGATTGGCATGATAGCCACCGCGCGACCTTGCGCGACTATATCGAACCTTTCCTCGAACGGCATGAATCGCTCGCTCCCAATCGCCAGCAAACCCGGCACGACATCGTGTCGTCGGTTCAGGTGGACGCGCGTCCCCGTCCGGAGGGGCCCTTGGTGTTCGCCTTTGACGTGGATGGAACTAAACTTGATTGCTACACGACCTCGAGTGATGTCGGACATGCATTTATAGGAACGGTCGCCGAGCAATTGGCAAAGAAGTCAGGCGGCTCGGCTAGCGAACTTGTAGATCGTTTGCACACCGCGACACGAAGAATTGAGCCTGAATATCTCTGCC
>JALYJG010000111.1:871-6926 GCA_030775365.1 Pseudomonadota bacterium | reverse complement strand
CAACAGACCGATGAGCCCGTTATTTTTGAGCCAAATATCGAGGTGCTCCTGCGCGCGCCAATTCGCAGGATCCGTTGCGGGCGTGCGCAGGATCAGACCGCGCGCGGCTGGCTTGATGGTCTCTACATCCTCACTATTCGTGCCGACATTCCCTATATGCGGAAACGTGAAGGTGATGATCTGGCCTGCATAGCTCGGATCGGTCAGGATTTCTTGGTAACCGGTCATGGATGTGTTGAAGCAGATCTCGCCGACCGCGTTACCCGTAGCGCCGCAGCCTTTGCCCCAGAAGACAGATCCATCGGAAAGAACCAGAACGCCGGTCGCATCCGCCGGCTTGGGTGCAGACGCGGCTGTACGCGTTCGTTGGTCCAACGAAGGGCTCATGGTCCTCAACTTGTCTGGGAGCCGTTTTAGCTCAAACGGATCGGAAATATGCCGATTCTGTACCCGGGTTGCAACCAAAAATATTATTGCGGATTTTAGGTAGGACACCGCCGTAAAGCCGGCCTTATTTGCACGCTTCGTTTCGAACATGATAGCATGGAGCCATGTCTGTCATTCCGCCCGGCCTCAGCCGTCTTTTGCAATTTTACCTATCCGGTCCCTTGCCGTGCCCGTATTTGCCGGGAAAGGTTGAGCGAAAGCTTTTTACACGGCTGACGGGCGACGAGGCCGCCGATATCGAAATAAACGCTACTTTGACGCGGGCGGGGTTCCGCCGCAGCCACGACATCCTTTATCGCCCCGCCTGCAACGAGTGTAATGCTTGCGTGCCTGTCCGGATCCCGGTCGAGGGGTTCAAACTCTCCCGTTCACTGCGCCGTATCGCTGCGGCCAACAGCGATCTGACGCTTGAAGTTTCGCGCGCCGGGGTTACGGACGAGATTTTTGATCTTTTCATGGCCTATCAATTGGCGCGCCACCCCGACAGCGATATGGCGCGCATGTCGCGCCAGGATTTTACGCATATGCTGCATGAAGGTGAATCGGCGACTCATATCTATAAGCTCCGTGACGGGGCGGGAACTCTGATGGGCGGCATTATCACCGATCATGTCCGGGACGGTCTTTCCGCGGTTTACAGCTTCTTTAAGCCTTTGGAGCCACGCCGGAGCCTTGGGGTTCAACTGATCCTGACGCTCATCGATGAAGCCCGCCGGCAGCAATGGCCTTATGTCTATCTGGGGTATTGGATCGCGGCGTCACGCAAAATGGCCTATAAGACACGCTTCA
The DNA here is from genome assembly GCA_030775365.1 of Pseudomonadota bacterium. GTDB lineage: Bacteria > Pseudomonadota > Alphaproteobacteria > UBA9219 > UBA9219 > JALYJG01. The sequence goes on along the minus strand of JALYJG010000111.1, from coordinate 5,690 downwards.
AGCCCCTGCAGGCGCTGGGGCCCCAGGGTTGGGAATGGCTTTAGGCGACGACCGATGACCGGATCATTGGCCCAAGCCGCTCGTCCGCTGATTTCGCGCCGGTGCGGCGTCCTCAAGGGCGATATCACGCCGCCTGGAGACAAAAGTATTTCGCATCGCGCTGTCATGTTCGGCGGTATAGCGCACGGGCTCACGACTGTCACAGGTCTGCTCGAAGGCGAGGATGTTTTGTGCACGATCGAAGCGCTACGGGCACTCGGCGCGGAGATACACAAAGATGCAGCAGGCGCCTGGCAGATCAACGGCGCCGGCCTCGAAGGCTTGAGAAAGCCGGCCCGGACACTTGATATGGGCAACAGCGGCACGGCCGCCCGGCTGCTGATTGGCCTCCTCAGCGGCCGTCCCTTCACCTCCTCTTTTACGGGCGATGCCTCTCTGCGAAGCCGCCCGATGCTGCGCGTCATAACGCCGCTCTCGCAAATGGGCGCCCAGTTTGCCAGTGAGCAGGGCCGGATGCCGCTGCAAGTGACGGGCCTCGCTTTGCCAAAACCGATCGATTACAAGCTGCCGATGCCTTCCGCGCAGGTCAAATCAGCCATTCTTTTGGCCGGGCTAAGCGCCGAAGGCACGACCACCGTCATTGAGACCATTCCGACGCGCGACCACACCGAGCATATGCTTCGCCATTTCGGAGCTCTCGTCACAGTTAAAACGCTTGCGGACGGTTCGGAAGCGATCTCCGTGAAGGGAAAACCCCAATTGAAGGGCAGGACGGTAACAGTTCCGTCCGACCCAAGCTCGGCCGCTTTTCCGTTAGTCGCCGGGTTGCTGCGCCCGGGCTCCCACACAACGCTCCGCAATGTGGGTCTCAACCCGCGCCGCACAGGTCTTATCGAGACACTACGCGAGATGGGCGCGCATATCGAAATCACCAACCAACATAATGCCGGCGGCGAACCCACAGGAGATCTCATCGTTAAGGCCAGCGCATTACACGGCACGACCGTGCCCTGGGAGCGGGCGCCAAGCATGATTGATGAATATCCCGTGCTCGCTGTGGCGGCCGCCTGTGCTAAGGGAACGACGCGTATGCTGGGCTTGAGCGAATTGCGCGTCAAAGAGAGCGATCGGCTGGCGCTCGTCGCCGAAGGGCTCATGCGATGCGGGGTCAAAGTGGAAGTTCAGGGGGATGATCTGATCGTGCATGGTGATGGCCATGCGCCCCCGGGCGGCGGCCTTATCAAGACTTCCATGGACCATCGCATTGCGATGAGTTTTCTTGTTCTCGGGTGTGCTACGGCGTCACCCGTGCAAATTGACGACGGCTCGTTTATTGCCACGAGTTTCCCGCGCTTTATCGATTTGATGAATGCGGCTGGAGCCAGGATCGAGGCCGCCTAGTCATCCAACCTGCGTGTCGCCCGCGTAACTCCTCTCGGCCTAGCCGAGATCGGTTCGCCGGTCGCGAAAAAATCCCCAGAGCGGGCGCGTGGTGTCGAGATAATCGAGGTCAAACGTGGCGATAACGAAGCCCTCATCCGTCCGGTTCATATGAGCGACCAGATCACCGCGCTCATTGGCAATGAATGAGGATCCGTAAAAGTTTTGGGGCATCCCCAGCCCCTTCTCCTTTCCGACGCGGTTGGCAGCGGCCACAGGCATAAAATTAGAAACCGCGTGCCCCTGCATCGCCCGTTGCCAGGGCAGTTGCGTATCCAGTTCCGGGCTTTGCGGCTCAGATCCTATAGCGGTCGGGTAAAGCAGGAGCTCCGCACCCAGCAAAGCCATGCCGCGCGCGCATTCAGGGTACCATTGATCCCAGCAAATGCCGACGCCGATACGAGCGTATTTGGTCGCCCATACCCGATACCCTGTGTCCCCGGGCCGGAAGTAAAACTTCTCCTGGTATCCGGGCCCGTCCGGGATATGGCTTTTGCGATAGACGCCCAGAACTTCTCCGCCGGCGTCAAGGACAACGACGCTATTGTAGTAAGCCTGACCGTCCCGCTCGAAGATCGAGACTGGCAAGACAACGTCAAGTTCTTTGGCCAGCGGCTGGAGACGTTGGACGCAAGGATGCGCGCGCGCGGGGTAGGCTGTCTTAAACCAGCGCTCGTCCTGGGTCGTGCAAAAATAGGGGCCTTGAAACAATTCGGAGGGCAGAATGATTTGCGCGCCGGCCGCAGCGGCCTCGCGAATGAAGCCTTCTGTCTTTGCGATATTGGCGTCCATATCCGACCCATAATGGGCTTGAAGAACGGCAACCGTTACGGTGCGAGTCATGAGTTTCCCTTTCTGCCAACAGTCTGCATCCCCAGACCATCGTTATAACATAGCCACGTTCCTGGGCTACCGCCGATAGGCGAACCCTGTTTTCTGCTCTTCCGCAAATGCGGGCGAGCCGCCGCCTCTCAGGCAGGTTCTTGTTGGGTCATACAATGAAATGCCCCGCCACCGGGAGCGTCGCCTCCAGCCGTCAAAATGGCTCGGGCGGACAGCCCAATGACATCATGGGCCCGGAAAATCCCCTGCAGGGCCGCGACAGCTTCTTCCCCGCACTCGTTGTAAGTGGGAACAACGACAGTCTTGTTGCCAATGACAAAATTCATGTGGCTCGCAGGTATCGGGTCTCCGCCGGGTGTTGTGAGTAGCCCAGGGCTCGGGACCGTAAGGACCTCCAGTTTTCTACCTTTGGCATCGGTTGCTTCGCGCAAACTCGCCTCGATAGCTAAAAGGGTTGCCGCATTCGGGTCATCTGGACCATTTGGAGCCTGGCAGACGACACGGCCGGGGCCGACAAAGCGGGCGATGTTGTCAACATGCCCGTCCGTGTGGTCGTTGAGAAGCCCGTCGCCGAGCCATATGACCTTTCGGGCGCCATAGGCATCCAAGAGGCCGGCCTCGGCCTCTGCAACCGTCCAGCCTTTATTGCGGTTGGGATTCAAAAGACATTGCCGTGTCGTTAGAACCGTGCCTTCCCCATCTGCGTCGATGGCGCCGCCTTCGAGGATGAAAGCGTGTTTACGTGTGGATGCGCCCGCAAGGGCGGCCAATTTCTGGGCTACTTCATCGTCCGGAGGCATCAGATATTTTTCGCCCCACCCGTTGAAGTCAAATACCTCCGCCTGAATGGTGTTGTCCGCGGCCCGCCGGCTAAAAACCGGGCCCGTATCCCTCAACCAGATATCGCCGTAGTCAAAAGGAATGATCTCAGCCGCACCGCCTAACATTTGGCGTGCCGATGAGACCACATCAACCCCGCAGGCCAGGACCCTGACATGATCGCCGCTCGATAAAGCCTTGACCATCGCGGCGACCTCCGCGCGCACGGCTTCAAGCTCGTCGAACCATAAATCCGCCGTTGTTGGCCAAGCCGTCCAAATCGCTTTATGCGGGGCCCATTCGGCGGGGACAATCGAGGGTGTGGGCATGGAAAAAGCTCGGAAGTTACGCTGAAATTCAGCGATACACCGCCTCTGGGTTCAGATCAATGCTTGTTGCTTTGCTTTTGCGAGCGCGGGGTGGATGTGACTGGATTGGCGTGAGCACGCATGAATTCGCGCACGACCGGCAAAATGTTGCCACGCCACTTTCGGCCGTTGAAAATACCATAATGGCCCACACCGATCTGCAGGTGAGCCTTCTTCATATCGGGCCCAAGGCCGCTGCATAGATCGAGGGCAGGGGTGGTCTGGCCGGGTGCTGAAATGTCATCGAGTTCACCTTCAACGACAAGAAGCGCTGTCTTTTTTATGGCCTCCGGTTTCACGAGCTGACCATGCCAGGTGAACGTCCCGTTCGCCAGATCATGCCTTTGAAATATGCGCTCGACGGTCTGCAGGTAGAATTCTGCTGTGACGTCCATGACCGACAGATATTCGTCATAGAATTTACGGTGGGAGGTCACCGGCTCCTCGTCGCCCTTGACCAAATTTTGAAACAATTTCATGTGCTCGCTGAAATGGCGCTCAACATTCATCGAGACGAAGCCCTGCAATTGAATGAACCCCGGATATACCAGGCGGTAGGCGCCAGGGTAATAAAAGGGGATCGAATGAATGACCGTATTCTCGAACCACTCGATCGAACGCTTCTCGGCTACTTCGGTCACGATGGTCTTGGCTTTGCGCACATCTATAGGGCCGCCCATGAGCGTCATGGAGCGCGGTTGCGCGGGATCATCCATCTGGGCGAGCAGGGAAACTGCTGCCAATACTGGCGCCGCCGGCTGGCAGACCGCCACCAAATGCACATCCGCCCCAAGAAAGCGAACAAATTCCATGACGTAAGAGATGTAGTCCTCGAGATCGAATTTGCCCTGCGACAGAGGCACCATTTTGGCGTCGGCCCAGTCGGTAATGTAAACGTCATGATCGGGAAGCATGGCCTCGACTGTGCCGCGCAAGAGCGTTGCGTAATGGCCCGATATCGGCGCAATGATTTTCTCTATATGATAGGAGGCCTGAATGTGGCGCTTGAAGTGCAGCAATTTGCAAAACGGCTTCGTAAGAACGACTTCTTCTTCGACAGCCACATTCTCACGGAAAATGCGGGTGGTCTTTAGGCCGAAAGCGGGCTTTTGAAAGTTACGCGTCGCACGCTCGAAGAGTTCAGCACCAGCCGCTATCGAGCGACCGAGGCGCGTGTGCGAAGCCGGGAAGAACGGGTTCTGGAACGCCGCTTGCGCGGCCTCGGCGGCAAGCCGAAAAGGCGCCATCGTCGCGCGCTGCCAGTCGTGAAGGTGATAAAGCATCATAGGTTTCGTGCCTTATGGCCGCATGGAGTTGATGCGGGGCGGAGGGATGTAGTAACCACCCGC
>JALYJG010000111.1:0-861 GCA_030775365.1 Pseudomonadota bacterium | reverse complement strand
CGCCAATAGTAAAGACTTAGATGTAAATTTAAGCTTAATTGTCTGTAACGCCTTGCAGTTTTTAGTTTATTTCGCAATGCGATATAAAATGTAAATGTGGAATGGCGAGCTGAGGGGCTGCTTTACACCTAATCCGGCCCGTGGCGGACACTGGGGATGCCCCCTCCATGTGCCAGGAAATAAAGTGCGCCGAGAAACCAGACCCATCCATCGCCAGGAGTTTCGTGGCTGGGAGTGGGGGCCGGGGACAGCGGCAGGCTTTCCTGTCTTTTGGATGCCGAAGAATTTGGTGCGGCGCGTTTCAATCTGCGGCCTTTGCGATGATACCTGTGGCGCTGTTCCATGCTCTGTATCCGGCTGATAATCTCGGTTTCTTTGTCTTTTTCAAACGAGATTTGCTGCAGAGTATCGAACAGTTTGCGCAACCGGCCAGGCGTCATGCCTTCGCGCACCCCGAGACCGGTCATGCGTCGCACAAGTGCCGTAACCCGTCCGCGCTGATCATCGAGGGCCATGGCGAGGCGGGCAAAACGGGCGGAATCTTTTGAGGAAGTCATCATACTATTGTTCTAGAATAGATAGATGAAGGGCCTATTAAAGGCCAACTGCTTCATGGTTAAGCAACTATAAAATCAGTTCAACGAAATAATTGCAAAGACCTCTTGCGCAAGTTCCTTACAACTCGATGCCACCATGGTGCCATCGAAACGCATGTCGACCGGCCGGCCTTGCCAGTCGCTGGCAAAACCTCCGGCCCCAGTAATGATAGGGACGATGCCGGCCACGTCATGCAAGCCGAGACGTTGCTCGACGACGAGATCGGCCCAGCCCATAGCCATAAGACCATACGCGTAGCAGTCG
>JALYJG010000110.1 GCA_030775365.1 Pseudomonadota bacterium | reverse complement strand
GCTTAAGCCGACGCGATTTAAAGTTTCGAGCTTGTCGCGAATGCTGGGCACCGCCTTGAAAAAGTTGGCACCCTCCTCGACGGTCATGTCCAGAATATCGGCAATAGATTTGTCGCGGTATTTGACGTCGAGAGTTTCGCGGTTGTACCGCTTCCCATGACACGTATCGCACGTCACGAAGACATCCGGTAGGAAGTGCATCTCGATCTTTATGACACCGTCGCCTTCACAGGCCTCGCAGCGGCCGCCTTTAACGTTGAAGGAGAAACGACCGGCCGCATAGCCGCGCGCTTTCGCTTCCGGCAGTCCCGCAAACCAATCGCGGATCGGCGTGAATGTGCCGGTATATGTGGCCGGGTTGGAGCGCGGTGTGCGTCCAATTGGGGACTGGTCGATATCGACGATCTTGTCGATGAACTCAATACCTTTGAGGCTGTCATGTGCGCCAGGAATGTCGCGCGTGTCATTTAACCGGCGGGCCAGCGCCTTATACAAGGTTTCGACGACGAGGGTCGATTTGCCGCCGCCCGATACGCCCGTGACGCACGTGAAGGTGCCGAGCGGGAATTTGGCGTGGACGTCTTTGAGGTTATTTTCCCGGGCACCGACCACTTCGAGCCACTGGCCTTTGCGACCTTTGCGGCGCTCTTGCGGCACCGGAATTTTGCGCTTACCCGTCAGATACTGCGCTGTCAGGCTTAAGGGTGATTGTAAGACCTCCTCCGGAGAGCCGGCCGCTATCACTTCGCCGCCATGCACGCCAGCGCCGGGACCCATATCGATCAAGTAATCGGCCCGACGAATCGCATCCTCGTCATGCTCGACGACGAGAACCGTATTGCCGATATCGCGCAGTCTTGTCAGCGTGGCCAAAAGTCTTTCGTTGTCGCGCTGATGCAAGCCGATCGAAGGCTCATCCAGAACATAGAGAACGCCTGTTAGGCCGGAGCCGATCTGCGAGGCCAGCCTTATGCGCTGGCTTTCGCCCCCGGACAGGGTGCCTGACGCACGGGCGAGGGTCAGATATTCCAGACCCACATCGTTAAGGAAGCCGAGCCGCTCGTTGATCTCTTTGAGAACCCGTGCGGCAATTTCTTTCTGCTTCGGCGACAGGTGTTTCGGCAAGGCCGCAAACCACGCACCGCAGGCCTTAATCGAGAACGCCGTGACCTCGCTGATGTTCAGTCCATTGACCTTCACCGAGAGCGCTTCGGGCTTCAGGCGCTGACCGTGACAGACCTCACAAGGCTGGGATGATTGAAAGCGGCTCATATCCTCGCGCTTCCACTGGCTTTCGGTTTCCTTCCACCGCCGCTCAAGATTGGGAATGACGCCTTCGAAAGGCTTTGTGGTCTTGAAACTGCGCGTCGACTGCTCGTAGGAGAAAGTGATGTCGTCCTCGCCCGTGCCGTAAAGGACGGCCTTTTGGAAAGCCGCATCCAGGTCTTTCCAGGGCTTATGCAGGCTCGCGCCAAAATGCTTGGCTAAGGACTCGACGGTCTGGGTATGAAAACCTGACATTGCGTTGCGCCATGGGGCGATCGCAGCCTGGGAAAGGCTCAGATCGTGGTTGGGAATGACCAGTTCGGGATCGAAATAAAGCTTTTCCCCTAAGCCGTCACAGGCCGGGCATGCCCCATAGGGGTTGTTGAACGAAAACAGTCGAGGTTCGATCTCGTCAATCGTGAAGCCACTGACAGGGCAGGCGAATTTCGACGAGAATGTCGTCACCTCGTTGGAGGTCGTGTTCTCGGCAAACAAAAGGCCATCCGCCAATTTAAGGGCTGTCTCAATCGAATCCGCCAGCCGGTGCCCGAGATCAGGCTTGACGACGATGCGATCGACAACGACCGAAAGATCGTGCTTCAACTTTTTATTGAGGACTGGCACGTCCTCGATATCGTGCACCGTGCCATCCACTTTAACGCGCTGAAATCCCTGCTTACGCAAATCCTGCAATTCCTTACGGTATTCACCCTTACGCCCGCGCACGATGGGAGCAAGCAGCATCAATTTGGTGCCTTCCGGCATTGCCATGATGCGATCGGCCATTTGCGACACGGTTTGGCTTTCGATCGGAAGGCCCGTGACCGGCGAATAAGGCACGCCGATGCGCGCAAACAGCAGGCGCATGTAATCATATATTTCGGTGACGGTGCCGACGGTGGAGCGCGGGTTACGGGATGTGGTTTTTTGTTCAATGGAAATGGCCGGCGACAACCCCTCAATCGAATCCACATCCGGCTTCTGCATCAATTCAAGAAATTGCCGGGCGTAAGCGGAAAGGCTTTCGACGTAGCGCCGCTGCCCCTCGGCGTAAATCGTGTCAAAAGCGAGCGAGGATTTCCCGGAGCCCGACAGCCCTGTGATGACCACAAGCTTATCGCGAGGGATTTCGACGTCGATATTCTTGAGATTGTGTTCGCGCGCGCCGCGTACGGTGATTTTCGTGAGCATCCAGGGAATATGGGGACGCATAGGCGAAAAAGCCAGCCTTATTTGTACTTGTTTTGTTCCTTTTTAGCGCGGGCTCGCAACCCATCCTCAAGCCGCTTCCGGCTTCACAACCCTTGGTGGAGGCCGATCACGTTTTTAAGCGGGACTGCCGAGGCCGGGGCTTTGTGTAAGGCTCTCCCATGTCGTCGCCTCGGCAAAGTGTTGAGCGTCACTTGTGCGGAACAAGTGCCCTCCAAATCTTCATCGTAATTGGTTGGACCGCATAGTCATCGGGGGGTGCTGACAGGTAAAGCTACCGACAGGTAGGCCCTGATTACGTCCAGGCTTTGACGATACCTTTGACAGTCGCGCTAGCGACGGCGAATTTCCCGAGCTTGACCTTATCGCAAAGCGGATCGCGCCGGCGCAAGAGCCGTATGAGCCGGTCGCCCAGCGCGGCGATGACAGATGTCTCGGTTTTAAGTCTTTTATCGTCAACGAATTTCGGCAGATTGCGGGCTTCCGCCATCATGATTTGGAGGCGATCCAGCATAGCGCCGATCGTAGCGCGCAGGTGGTCGGTCGATTCCGGCCGCGACAGATCCGATGTCGTCGAGCCATGGGCCGCTAGCATATCCTGGGGGATATAGACGCGATCGAGCGTGCGGTAATCATCGCCGCAGTCCTGAATGTGATTGATGATTTGCAGTGCCGAGCAAAGCGCATCATTGGCGGGCCACGCATGTTCACCGATGCCATGCAAGGCGAGCACATGGCGGCCGACTGGCGACGCCGAATAACGGCAATAGTCGAGCAAATCGTCCCAGTCCTGGTAACGAAGTTGCGTAGCGTCCCGTTTAAAGGCGGTAATAAGATCCAGGCAATGCTGGTTGCCAAGCCCTGTCTGGCGAAGACTTTCGCGCATCGCCACTGCCGTTGGCACATCATTAGCCCTGTCACTAAGCATAACGGCCGTAAACCGGCTAAGGCGGATCAGTTTTTCCTGGGGCTCGAGCAACGGATGATCGGCGATGTCGTCGGCCGCACGCGCAAAGTTATAGAAAACATGAATATGCGGGCGCAAATCCGGACGGATAAAGATAGAGCCGACCGGAAAATTCTCGGTATCCCTGTTCTTGCCGCTCGCTGTAGCGCCCACAGCGGCGGGCCGGGGCTCGCGGTCCCATCCGCCTTCGCTAAAATTAGGAGGCTCTGCCGTCATTTCGACCAGTATGTCCGAGTCGGTAGCGTCATCTTCAGGTTCGGGAAGCGCGACAGCTGCGTTCGATTTGCTCATGCCTGCGTCCTCCCTTTCCACTCTCCGCCTTTACCTTGCCAGTAAAGCCGTCCGCTGTCGATGGTCGCCACGATATAGACGAGAGCGGCCAGAGGCAAGGCGAACGCCCAGATCACGGGCAAGTCATAGAAGCGAACCGTCGGCAAGTAAACCATAAACATCACGACCCATGCGGCGATCGCCGCTTCCTTCACAAAGGCGCCGCCAAAGAATGCGAACACGACAGGAATTAAAAAGAGAAGAAGCATTCCGAGCGTCGTTGCGGCCAGCAACGTGGCCGAATGACGCAGTTGCGTGAAGGCGGTGCGCGCCACCATTTTATAAATTTCTCCAACTTCGCTATAAACGCGGAGACTTTTTGTGTCGCGCGTCAAAGTCAGTTCAATGCGACCCTGGGTCTGGTCCGCGCCACCGTGCCGTTTGATGGCACGGGCCAGCGCGCAATCATCAATCAGCGCCGATTTGATAGCGGCCAGGCCGCCAATCGCATTCAGGGCCCTGCGTCGGACCAACATAACGCCCCCCGCCGCCGCGGCCTCCTGACGGTCAAGAGCGTTGGCGTGCCGAAATGGGTAGAGCAGACCGAAAAAGAAAACAAAAGCGGGAATGAGCAGGCGCTCGGCAAGATTGCTGCAATGGAGCTTCACCATGCGCGAGGTGAGATCGATCTTTTTATGGGCTGCATGCGCCACCAATTTGCGCAAGTTATCTGATGGATGGGCGATATCCGCATCGGTGAAGAGAACGTAATCCGCCGTGCTTTGCGCCACGCCCGCTTGCATGGCCGCGATTTTGCCTCGCCAGCCGGGCTGCAGATCAGGAGCTCTCAGCACGACGACCGTCGTGCCCTTGCTATCCCCAGCTGTTTGAAGAGCCACCTTCGATGTATTGTCATCGCTATGGTCGTCGACCACGAGAATACGCCAGGTGCCAGGATAATCCTGTGCCAAAAGCGAGGGGAGCGTTTGCGGCAGCATGTCAGCTTCGTTGCGTGCGGGCACAATGACGTCAAGGCTCGGCCACACAGAAGGCTCAAAAGCCTCAGGCGCGTCGTCCATCGTCAATTGCCAGAAGGCGCCGCGAAAGAAGGCCAGATAGAGCCAGCCGGACAAAGACAGGCAACAAAGCGTCGCAGTTGCAACCAACATCTATTTCCCAATTCCTAGCTGCCGGGAGGGCGCTCTTTATGAGCGACGACCTGGCCGTTTACGATGTAATCGACCCGCTGCATAACCGTTTCCCGACATAGCCAGGTATTTTTATCTTTGACCCAAGTATCAGTTAATGTGGCGCGCAGTTCAAAATTTTTTATATCGCCAGTCGCCGTGGCCTTAGAGGTCTTCATATCGTAAAGCTGCTCGATCACGGCCCTATTGCCCTCGGCCGTGATGGAGTGCAACGTCGTCGTGGTTGTCTTCCTCGGATCCTCCGGCAACCGCCGCAGTTCCTCGACCATTTGGGCAGCATTCTGCGTCTCACCGGAAACGTCCCTGTTGACGAAATCCGGGGTCAGCATGGCGGCCAGCGCCTTTTCGTCCCGCGTATCTATGGCCGCCTTCATAACCGCATAGCGTTGCTCAAACGTGTTGCGCAGGGCCGTGTCTTCGGCGCGCGCGGAAAACGCGATCATGAGCGGCAGAACGGCGAGAACGCGCGAGTATTTGCTCATAGATCGTCCTTGCTATGGCTTTAGCAGTAACCGTTCGCCCTGAACCAGGTGATCGCATCCATGATCGCAACGCGGGCCGGGCGTGCGGTGAAGCCGAGTTCCCGTTCCGCCTTCGCAATCGAGAAGTACATTTTCTTTCTGGCCATACGCAGCGCATCGACCGTTACGAACGGCTCCTTGCCGGTAAGGCGTCCCACCGCCTCGGCGACGTAGGCGATCGGCATCAGCGGATCGATCGGCAGTTTTATTTTGGGCGCAGGCCGTCCGGAAATTCCAGCAATGAGACTAAGAATGTCACCAAAGCCGAGGTTTTCGCCCGCAAGAATGTAGCGTTCGCCGATTTTACCGCGCTCGAAGGCTAGCCAGTGTCCCATGGCCACGTCATCGACATGGACGATGCTAAGCCCCGTGTCGACATAAGCCGGCATCCTGCCCTTGACGGCCTCGACGATGATCCGCCCCGTCGGTGTCGGCTTGATATCGCGCGGTCCGATCGGTGTCGACGGATTGACGATGACGGCCGGCAGATTATGGTGCCGGATCATGCGGCGCACTTCCTGCTCGGCCAGGTATTTGGACTTTTTATACGTACCGATCATATCGGTGAACGTGACAGGCGTCTCTTCGTTGCTCGGGGTGCCGTCCCGGCTCATAGCAAGCGCCGCGACCGAACTTGTATAAATGATGCGGGGAATGCCGGCTCCGAGGGCGGCCTCCATGAGCGCATGCGTGCCGTCGACATTGATCCGGTGCATAGCCGCGGCATCCGGAACCCAGATGCGGTAATCGGCCGCGACGTGGAAAAGCGCCGCGCACCCAGATAAAGCCTTGCGATAGCTGTCCGGGTTGCCGAGGTCGCCTTCGACGATGTCGAGGTTTAGCCCCTCGATATTGCGGCGATCATTTCGTGGGCGCGCCAACGCGCGGAGCCGATATCCCTTATTAAGCAGGAGCCGCGCCACGGCGGCGCCAACGAAACCGGTGGCGCCGGTGAGGAAGGCGAGAGGCTGGGTTGTCATGCCTTACGTTATAGAAGCGGCGCAGAGTCGTTTCAAGCAGAAGAGCTCTCGTCGCCGTCCCCGATTTCGCGGTAATCATGGGTGCAGCCCTGATAGTCCGTGACCGTCCAGCCTTCCGTCCGCGACGTGACGTAAGAGGGGCCGACAGGAATCTTGCCATGGCCACCCGGAATGTCGAGCATATAAGTGGGCTGGCAAAGGCCAGACACATGGCCGCGCAGTCCTTGCAGGAGGGCTTGCCCCTCGGCCAAACCCACGCGGAAATGGCCGGTGCCGCGGGCGCGGTCCATCTGATGAAGGTAATGGGGTTTGATGCGGTTTTCGACGAGCGCGCGCATGAGCGCGGTCAGAGTTGCCGGATCGTCGTTGACACCGCGCAGCAAGACGCTTTGCGATAGCATCGGTACGCCCGCATCCACGAGACGTGCGCAGGCGGCTCGGCTCTCCTCGGCCAGCTCACGCGGGTGATTGCAATGCAGCAGCACATAGACCGCCGCGCGGCCTTGAG
>JALYJG010000109.1:311-6946 GCA_030775365.1 Pseudomonadota bacterium | reverse complement strand
ATCCAGCATACTGGCCTCCATCCAGCCAGAATTATGAATCACATTCTGCCTGATTTGGGAATCCCTTTGATTCAGTCAGGCCGGATAACGCTCTAGGTTGCGATCGTGATCACACCATGGGATCCATAAAACCGAAATTCCTATCGCCGCAGTCTGCGTAAGAAAGCCGTTCTCATGCCGGCTCGGACGGTCGGCGAACCGATCCGTATGGAAATTTTACCGGTGTGCACGACATCGTCAGAGCGGGTCCGAACATCGCATCTGATGTGTGCCACCTTCCGTGAATGACCCGACTGGATTACCGAAAAAGGAGCGAGCCATGAGTGTTTTTTCGTCGCACCCCGATCTGCCAAAAGATACCTATCGTCCGGAAGACGAAAACTTTAATTCGCAGCGCTCTGTTCTGATGCTCACGGCCGACAACACCGAGGATATCGAATTCTTTTATCCCTATTATCGGTTTATTGAAGAGGGCTTTCGAGTCGATGTGGCAACCCCCTCCGGAGGGGCTTTCCGCGGTAAACAGGGGTTGGGGTTAAAAGACAGCAAAAAGGTCTCCGAGGTCGACGCAAGCGATTACGATCTCCTCTATATACCGGGCGGTAAGGCTCCGGCCGCTCTCAAGAAATACGAAGAGGCCCTTGCGCTGACCCAGGCTTTCGTGGCCGAAGGGAAACCCGTGGCCGCTGTGTGTCACGGCCCGCAAATCCTCGCTGCGGCCGATGTTATCAGGGGGCGAAAGATTGCGTGCTGGCCGGAAGTAGAAAATGAAATCAGAGAGGCAGGCGCGTCCTACCTCAACGAGGAAACGGTGGTGGACGGCCCTTTCGTGACGGCGCGCTGGCCTGGCGATTTACCTTCGCATGTCAAGCATACGCTCGAAGTGCTGGACAAGTATGGGCAGAGCTCCCGTCACGCCCCTGAGGCGGCCTGAATCACGGGCGGAGACCTTGCGTGTTCAAATTGTCCTGGTTTTCGGTCATCACATCCACGGTGGGTTGGCAGCTCTTTCGGAAGACCGGCGCTCGCTGGCTTGACGACAAGGCGCCGCGCCTCGGCGCCGCGCTCGCTTTCTACAGCGTACTGTCCTTGGCGCCTCTGTTATTGCTCGTTTTCTCGCTTGGGACCTTCATGTGGGGCCATGACCAGGCGCAAAGCAAATTGAGCGATCAAATAGTTACTATTCTGGGCGTGCATGCCGCGGAAGCCATCAAGAACACTTTAACAGCAGCGTCTCATAACAAGGACGCCGGTTTCATTGCGACAGTGATCGGCCTGATTACTCTTTTGTTCAGCGCATCGGGTATGTTTGGCGAACTGCAGGACGCCATGAATACCATTTGGAAGACCCCGCCGAGAAAAGGCCGTCCGGTCCTCATCATGCTGCGCGAACGCGCCTTCTCATTCATTATGGTGCTTGGGAGCGGGTTTTTGCTGCTGGTCTCAGTGCTCGCGAGCACGGCTGTAGCGGCTGTCACGACTTACATTACGGATTTAGGGCATATGGAGATTGTTGTTCACGTATTCGATTTTCTCCTGAGCTTTGGGGTCAGCGCGTTCCTTTTCGCGCTCGCTTTCCGAATTATTCCGGACGCGGTCATTCCGTGGCGTAGCGTCTGGGCCGGCGGGGCCCTCACGGCGCTGCTCTTTGTCATTGGAAAAACCTTGATCGGGCTGTATCTCGGGCAAGTCAGCGTCACCTCTTCTTACGGCGCCGCCGGCTCGATCGTGGCGCTCCTGACCTGGATCTACTATTCAGCGCAGATTTTCTTCTTCGGTGCCGAATTCACGTTTGTGTATTCAAGCCACTTTGGTCTGCACAAACCTAAACCGGTTTGAGAGCATCGCGAAGAATTTCCGGCAACGTCTGGGTATTTCGTTCAGTAAAATGCGAGATCTGATGGCGGCAGCTGAAGCCGTCAACCGCGAGAGTTGTCGCTTGGGGAACCGCGGCCAGGCATGGCAAAAGCCCCTGCTCCGCGATGGCCTGCGAGACTTTATATTTCTCGCGCTCGTAACCAAAAGCGCCCGCCATGCCACAACAGCCGGAGTCCAGAACGTCAACCTTCCGTCCCGACTTTCGCAACAAGGCAACCTCGTCCGCGACCCCGAGAACCGCCTTGTGATGGCAGTGGGCATGGATGGCGATATCGCTGCCAAGCGTAATTGCGCCATGACCAAACTTGTTCAAAAAGGCGCTCAGTGTGATGGACCGCTCAGCCAGGCGGGCGGCGCGGTCATCATCGGGGAACAGATTGCGCAGCTCGTCGCGGAAGACCGACAAACAACTGGCCTCCACCCCGACAAGCCAGGTACGGTCGTCCATCAGCGGCGAAAGAACCTCGAGACCGCGCGCCAGAAACTCCTTCGCTTCCGTCAGCCGACCGAAGTCATAATAAGGCCGGCCGCAGCAGAGACCCTGCGGCGACAGGACGACGTCGTGACCCGAGGCCTGCAGGACATCCGCGGCCGCAAGCAGAGGCTGGGGTGTGAAATAATTGTTGAACGTGTCGACCCATAATAAGGCGCGCACCGGACTATCCTTTTGTTTAGGGCGCCATTGCGCCCGAAACGTTTTCTCGGCGAGCGCGGGCAAGGTGCGGTCTGGATGGATTCCGCCTATTCGCTTGGCCACAGAACTGAAACCTGGTCGCTGCGTCACGAAATTGAAAAGGCGGGCCATTTTGGACGCCCACGGCGCCCACACATGCACAAGTCCCATCGTATAAGATGCCAGCGGTCGAATTTTTGTCTGATAATAATGATGGAGAAATTCGGCCCGGTAGGTCGCCATGTCCACATTGACTGGACATTCGCTTTTGCAGGCTTTGCAAGACAAGCACAAATCGAGCGACTGACGAACGTCATCCGATTTCCAACCTTCGGTGACAGGGCTCCCCTCGAGCATTTCCTGAAGCAGCCGCGCCCGGCCGCGTGTCGAATGCTGTTCCTCGCGGGTACCCCTATAGCTCGGACACATCGTCCCCGACTTATGGCTGCGGCATTCCCCCACGCCAACGCAACGCATGACGGCGCGCGAAAACGAATTTTCACTTTCGGGGAACTTAAACACGGTATCCAGCTGTGGCATCTTAAACTGCGGACCGTAACGCAAATCCGTATCGATAGCTTTCGGCATAATAAGCTTGCCTGGATTCATCCGGCCCAGCGGGTCCCAAACTCGTTTGAATTGCTCGAAAGCCGTCATAAGGGTCGGGCCGAACATAATTGGCCATAGTTCAGCGCGCGACCGGCCATCGCCGTGCTCGCCGGACAAAGACCCTCCATGTCGCACGACGAGCGCGCCGGCCTCTTCGATAAACCCGCGAAACTTTTTCACTTCCGCTTCCGTGTGCAGGCCGAAATCGATCCGCGTGTGAATGAGTCCGTCGCCAAAATGCCCGTATATGGCGCCGCTATAGCCGAATTTGGCGTAGAGCGCTTTCAAATCCCTCATATAAGCGCCGAGATTTTCCGGCGCGACGGCCGAATCTTCCCAGCCCTCCCATGTATCGGCTAGGCCAGGCACCCAGGCCGTGCAACCGAGCCCGGCCTCACGCACCTTCCACAGTCGTGCCATTTCTTCGACGTCGCTCAAGATCTTTGTCGAGGTCACATGCCGATTTCTCTTGATCGCAGTCTCGAGGACAGCGGCCTTAGCTTCGGCCTCGGCGACCGTGTCCCCGCCAAATTGCGCAAGCAACCAGCTGTGGCCCTCCGGTAAATACTGCAGATCATTTACACGAAAATTCTTCTTACGCATGTAGACGGTCAGCTCATAGTCCATGCCTTCCAGCGCAATCGGTTTGAACGGGAGAATTTGCGGCACCGCGTCGGCGGCGTTAACGATGCTGTCGAAGCCGATGACGAGCAACACATACCGAGCCGGGTGCGGTATCAAATCCACCGTCGCGCGCAAGACGGTGACACAAGTTCCTTCCGAACCCACCAGCGCCCGCCCCACATGGAAGCCATTTTCCGGCAACAGCTCGTCAAGATTGTATCCCGAAACGCGCCGCGGAATTTGCGGGAATCGCGCCCGGATCTCGTCCGCATATGTGTCGCGGATGAACTTCAGACCCCGATATATGTCGCCTTTGCGGCCCGGTTCGCGCTCCAGCCGCGCCAGTTCGTCTTCCGAGGTTTTACCCACGCTCATGCGGACGCCATCGTAGGTAAGGATTTCGAGCGCATGCACATTGTCGGAAGTGCGCCGCGCCTGCAGCGAGTGCGTGCCGCAAGAGTTATTGCCGATCATGCCGCCGAGCGTGTTGTGATTATGTGTTGATGGATCAGGACCGAAGGTCAAGCCGTGTCGAATTGCGGCGTCCCGGAGGTCATCGAGCACGGTGCCGGGCTCGACGACGGCAAGGCGTTTTTCGACATCCATCCCCTCGATGCGATTGCAGTATTTGGAGGAGTCGATAACGACCGAACCCTCCGAGACCGTTTGGCCCGCCAGGCTTGTACCGCCCCCGCGATGAAGGATCGGTGCGCCGTATTTTGCGCAGATTTCGACGGCCCGCGCCATATCCTCGATGCTTCGCGGCACAACAACGCCCAAGGGGACTTCCCGATAATTCGATGAATCCGCAGCATACATGGCGCGGTACCCCTTGCCAAAATGCACCTCACCGCGGACATGGTCTTTCAGTTCGTTCTCGAGCGCGACACTCATAGCGCAAATTTTTCTGCGTCACGACCTTTGAGGGTCAGTCCAAAGCCAGGCGCCTGGGTCTGCGGCATGAGGAGGCCGTCCTGTATTTGCGGGCAGCCCTCAAACAGCATGTTTTCGATGCGTACATGGTCCCAGAAGTACTCGATATGCACCCCGGCGGGAATGTGGCACATCAGCGGGACGTGCAGGGACGGCGCACAGTGGGAAGACAGTGGGCGCCGATAGGCCTCGCTCATGGCAGCGGCTTTAAGGAAGCCCGTGACACCCAGACACCGGGTAGCATCCGCTTGCAGCACATCGATCGTGCGTCCGTCGAGCAAGCGGTAGAAATCCTTTAACTCATAAGCGTACTCGCCCGCGGCGATGTCCATACAGGCCGGAGCGTGCTCGCGAACAAACCGCAAACCCTCCTCGTCGTCCGAGGGTACCGGCTCTTCAAACCACGCTACACCACTCGCTTCCATAATTTGCGCCATCTCCAAAGCCTGGCGGGCATGATACGCCCCATTTGCGTCGACGAAAAGCCTTCCGCTCGGCGGGAGTGCCCGGACAGCAGCGCTGATTCTTTCGCGGTCCTGCGCCGCATCGCGACCTATCTTGATTTTGAATTGCCAAATGCCCTGCTCGCGCCATCCCTCGATTTGCTTCTCCACCTCGGCGGGTCCTGAGCTTGTGAAACCGCCGCTGCCGTAGACGGGGACGGCTTTGCGCGCCGCACCAAGGAGGTGAATGATCGGGCGATCCAGCAGCCTGGCCTTTAGGTCCCATAGCGCGTTATCAACCGCCGCGATGGCGCAGGCCGCAATGCCGCCGCGGCCCAGATTTCGCACCGCCTCGCACATGCGCTCATGGCAGAAGGTTATATCGACTGCATTTAGTCCGAGGACGACGCTGCGCAACATATCGTGGATAAGTGTGGCGCTGGCTGGGCTCGCGTAAGTATATCCGAAACCCGTCGCGCCGCCGGCGCTCGCATGGACGGTCACCAGCGTTGTCGATTCCCATTGCAAGGTTCCGTCCGACTCAGGCGAGGACGTCGGGATCCTATAGGCGTTGACGCGCAAATCCTTAATCCCGATCCGGTCCTGGGACGGGGGCTTTGCTTCCTGCCCGCGAACTCTTTGGGGCTGCATTAGACGAGTTCCCGAGCCTTATCGGAAAGAATGTGCTTTGCAATCTCAACCCCGCCCGGCGTCCCCCGCATGACGGACTTCGCAAGATTAACGGCGTCCTCAAAGCTCGCTGTCGCCGGCATAGGAGGCTCGTTGGGATCGACGACCGCTTCGATAACCACGGGCCCAGGATCCGCTAGTGCCTCCGCCAGCTGCGCCGCGCATTGCCTCGGATCCTCTATCCGATAGCCGCGCCCACCGCAGGCCTGAGCGAATTTTACGAAATCGATCGGGTGGAGATCGCACTCATATTCCGGGTTACCAAGAAAAGCTATTTGCTCCCACTTGATTTGGCCCAGCGAGTTGTTCTTGAAAATGACAATTTTGATTGGGAGCTTGTATTTGACGGCGGTCACATACTCGGCCATGAGCATCGAGAAACCGCCATCGCCCACCAAAGCTACCACCTGGCGGTTGGGATAGGCCACCTGAGCCGCGATCGCATATGGCAGCCCACACGCCATCGTCGCCAAATTGCCTGACAGCGAACACATCTGCCCGTAACGAAAGGGCAGGTAACGCGCAAACCAAGTAGCAATCGTGCCGGAATCACTTATGAAGATGGCATCATCACCCAAGAGCTTGCCAACTTCGCGGCCCACGACCTGCGGTTTCATCGGCAACTCGTAGCGTGTAGCAAGTTTGTCCATCAGTTCGCGCCATTCCCGCATGCGTTTCTGTCCCGCCTCAAGGAAGGAACGGTTTTCGTGATGCGTCAGGCGGGGCAATAAATGCGCTAGCGTTTCCTTTGCATGCCCGACCAGGCCCACTTCGACCGGGTAACG
>JALYJG010000109.1:0-301 GCA_030775365.1 Pseudomonadota bacterium | reverse complement strand
ACGCAGGCCTATTCTTGATCCGTCAATATCGATCTGAACGCAACGCGCCTGGCCCGGCTCCGGATAGAACTCGATATAAGGAAAGCTTGATCCAACGATAATCAGGGTATCGCACTCGCGTAGAGCTTCGACGCCCGGTTTCGTACCCAAAAGTCCGGTGCCGCCCAGACAGTAAGGACTATCATCCGGCACTGACGCTTTACCCAATAAAGGCTTGACGATAACAGCGCCTAGCTTTTCCGCCAGCTGTTCGACCAGAGGACCGGCACCGATCGCGCCGGCGCCGGAAAGGATCGCAATC
>JALYJG010000108.1 GCA_030775365.1 Pseudomonadota bacterium | reverse complement strand
GTGGGGTCGGCCGTCGAGGGGCAGCCGAAATAGTCAGCCGGCTTCGGCGCTACCTTGGCGCTTTTCTCAAGCCAGGGTTTTTCGAAGGATGGCTTGCCGAAGAAATACCCTTGCATCATATCGACCCGTTCGCGACGGAGCCACGCTGCGACCTCTTCGGTCTCGACGCCTTCTGCCACCGTCTTGAGGCCAAGTCCGCGCGCCAGTTCGATCAGCATGCGCACGAGATGTTGCTGCTCCGGCTGAGTCAAAAGGTTGTGCAGAAGATCCTTGTCAATTTTCATGATCGAGAGTGACAGGGAACGCAAATGCCGGATCGAGGTGAATCCTGCCCCAAAGTCATCCAAGGCAACCTTGCCGCCCAGAACCCGCAACTGGTCGACGAAGCGCCGGGTCTCACTGACATCGACGATAGCTGCCGTCTCGGTGATCTCGATAATCAAGCGCTCCGCCAGCGAAAGACGGGTCTCGAGCACGCGTTGCACATGGTCGGGCCAATCCGCTTGGGCCGCGGTGAGGCCAGACACATTGATGGCCAGGCAAAGATCGGGGGCCGCTTCCATTTCCTTTACGGCAAGATCGAGCACGTAACGGTCGAGGTCAAACGCCAGGCCCAGCTGTTCGATGGCGGGCACAAACTGTGCGGCAGGTATAAGCTGGCCGTCATCGCCCCGCATCCGGACGAGCGCCTCGTAGAACAGCGTTTGGCCCGTGGTGCTTTCGATAACGGGCTGGTAGGCCAGGAAAAAACGGTTGTTGCGGAAGGCGTCCTTGATGCGGAGGCTCAATTCCAGCAACTGGCGGTTCTCATGAGTGCGTTCAGGCGAATCCATATATTCGACAAGTAGATTACGGCCGCGCAGGCGAGCTTCATGCAAGGCCTGCTCGGCAAAAATCATGACTTCAGCCGCCGTCTTGGCAAAGGGAGGGAAGCGTACGCCGCCGACCGAGATCGTTATGGGTAAGGGCGTCATTGACGTCACGACCGGGTCATCACGGAAGCTCTGTAAAAGCCGATCGGCGAGCGGCCGAAAATCGCTGCCCAATGGCTCGGGCAAAAGGATACCGAACATATCGCCGCCAACGCGGCTCAAAAGGGCCCGGGCGGGCATCTTTTCCGCCAGGCGAGCGGCGACACCGCGAAGCAACGCGTCGCCTGTTTCCATCCCGAGTGCTTCGTTGATGAAGGACATCTTATCAACGCCGACGACGAGATAAGCGCAGGCGCGGCGGGACGTTTTGACGATTTCGAGCGACTTGACGATCTGCGCCAGCATGTAGGAGCGATTGAAGCAACCCGTCAAAACGTCACGGCCGTTCAACTCCTGCTGCGCGGCGCGATCCGCTGGTTTCTCGATCCGATGCAAGAGACCACGTTGACGAGAGATGTGGCCATGATCGATCTCGGCGCTGCCGCGTTCATGCACCCAGATGACGCTGCCATCGGCCGATTGCATCCGGTACTGGCGGTCAAAAACATGCTCGTCGCTGCCAAAAACAAGGCCGCGGTCGTCCGGATGAATGGCGTTGTGAAAGGCGTTAGAATTAACAGGGGCGCCGAGGGAGCCGAACAATTTCTCCCACGCCCCAAACCACCGGATGTGGTCGTTCTGCATGTCCCAGTCATAAGCCGCATCGCCGGCGGCCGATAGCAAATCGGCAAGAGATGAAGTGGTGACCATGGATGTGCTCTTGCCTTGTTGGGATCGAATAATTCGGGGCGCGAGGGCCCAGAATCTTATGCGCTAAGTTTAGGCGTAATAACCTTAATTTTGTATAAAATTGAGGATAACGCGGCCGCCTCCCGTGTTTTTCCGGGGTGGGTTTGGTAAAGAAATGACTAAGCAGAATCGGAAGATTTCCCGAAACACTGTTCTTTATTGAACGGAATGGCTAGAACGGAACCATGCCTAAAACCTACACCACCCAACAAATTGCCGAGGCCGTGGACGGCGCGCTGATCGGAGACGGCCTCCTCGAAATCGAGCGGGTCGTTCATCCCGCCGATACTAGGGGACGTAGCGACCTTATCCTGGCGGTTGACACAAAACTGCTCCCCCTGCTTGGAACGGCGCCTTTACATGCTGTCGTCGTCAAGGCCGGCACGACCTTCGAGCCAGGATTTGCGGAAGCCTGCATCGTCGTTGAACGCCCGCGTCTGGCCATGGCCAAACTCACGGCCCTTTTTGCGGAACACGTTCCTGTACCGCTTGGCGTGCATCCAACTGCCGTCGTGGAGGAGGGTGCTAAGATCGGCCAAAACGTGGCCATCGGCGCCCAGGCCTATGTGGCCTCGACAGCTGTGATCGGCGACAACAGCGTCCTCCACCCGCAGGTGTATATCGGCCCCAACGCCACGATCGGCCGTGACGCTTTGATCTACGCCGGCGTCAAAATAGGCGCGCGGGTCGTCATCGGCGAGCGCTGCATCATTCATTTTAACGCGAGTATAGGTTCCGACGGGTTCAGCTTTGTGACCCCCAAGCTTGGCAGCGTCGAAGCGGTCAAGGGGACGGGCACGGTGGCGGCGATCAATGACGAGCTTCTGCGCATTGCCAGCCTAGGTGCCGTCACGATCGGGAACGATGTAGAAATTGGGGCCAATACGTCTATTGATCGCGGAACGATCGCGCCAACACGTATCGGCAACGGTACCAAGATCGATAACCAGGTCCAGATCGGACACAACGTAACGATTGGGGAAAACTGCCTCATCTGCGGCCGCACGGCTATTGCGGGCAGCGCCACGATCGGCAATCGGGTCGTTTTGGGCGGGGGCGTGGGCGTCGCCGACCACGTTATCGTGGGCGATGACGCTGTGGCGATGGCCCTCAGCGGAATCGGCGGCAATATCCAGCCCCGAACTGTTGTCGGCGGCTTTCCGGCCATTCCGCGCGACCGGGTGGTCGAAAATCTGCGCAATATCAGCCGTATCCGATATTATATAGCCAAGGTCGATGCCTTGGCGGAACGGCTGAATGCGCTTGAGGAAAAGACTAAAACCGATTAGCTATAGGGCGTTCCACCATACGAATGCCGCGCGGGTGTGAGGTATTGGCTCCTGCAGGCGTTGTCCGAAAAAGGTTTACCCGATGTCACAAATCGACGAAATTCTAGATATCGTAGCTCAAAAGGCGCTTATTGACCGCAGCAAGCTCGCGCCAGAAGCCAAGCTGAGCGACCTCAACGTTACTTCGCTCGATATGGTCGACGTCATTTTTGCGCTCGAAGACAAGTTTGGCATTCAGCTGCCCTTTAACGCCAATACGAATGCCGGTGAGTTCGAGACGGTCGGCGACGTCATTAAGGTTGTCGAAAAGCAACTCGCGCTTAAAACCGGAAAAGCGGCGAATGCCTGATCGGACACAGAAGTAATGCGCCGTATTGTCGTCACGGGGATGGGCGTGATATCGCCCATCGGCCAGACCGTCGATGTTTTTCGCAAAAGCCTTTTTGCGGGCCACTGCGGCATCGAAAGCGCCACGTTCAAGTATCGCGGTGCCGAGGTCCGCTTTCCCGCCGCGCCTGTCAAAGATTTCAAGCCCGAAGAGTGGATCGACGCCAAGCGCGCCTCTCTTTTGGATCGCTTCTCGCAGTTTGCTGTCGCGGCGGCGCTGCAAGCTATGCGGGATTCCGGTCTTGTCCTCACGCCCGAGGCGGCCGAACGCACAGCGGTCATTACGGGCACAGGGGTGGGCGGTCAGAACACGCTTGAAGATTCCTACATGAAGCTGCTCGATGCCAATGGCTCGCCGCGGGTCCACCCCTTTACGATTCCGCGCCTGATGGCGAATGCGGGCTCTAGCCAGATCAGCATGGCGACCGGCATTACCGGTCCTGGCTTTACGGTTGCGAGTGCCTGCGCGTCGGCCGTTCACGCCATGGGCGTGGCACTGCATATGCTGCGCTCAGGTCTTATCGATAGCGCGATCACGGGCGGGTCGGAATCCTGCCTCACATTCGGCACGCTGAAAGGGTGGGAAGCCTTGCGTGTTATGGCGCCAGATGTGTGCCGGCCGTTTTCACGCGACCGGGCGGGTATGGTCCTTGGTGAGGGCGCCGGCATGTTTGTCCTTGAGACGCTCGAAAATGCCGAAGCCCGCGGCGCCAAAATCTACGCGGAACTTGCCGGGTTTGGCATGAGTTCGGACGCTAAGGACATCACGACGCCGGACGCCGGCGGTGCCTCCCGAGCTGTCGCCAACGCCCTGGCGGATGCCGGCCTGACGCCGGAAGGCGTCGAGTATATCAATGCTCATGGTACCGGTACGCGGATCAACGACCTCACCGAGACGGCCGTGATTCACCAGGTGTTTGGCAAATACGCCGGTAAACTCGCGATTTCATCGAGTAAATCCATGTTCGGTCACGCGCTTGGAGCGGCAGGCGCTCTCGAGATGTTAGCGACCGTGATGGCCGTGACCGATAATGTGGCGCCGCCCACCGTTAACTATTTGGGCCGGGACCCAGAGTGCGACCTCGATTATGTCGCCAATGAGGCCCGCCCGATGAACATTAATGCGGCTATGAATAATTCATTCGCTTTTGGCGGGTTGAATGCGGTGCTCGTTGTTAAGAAGCCGCCCAAGGCCGCCGCTTGAGTTAACGGCTCCAATTCACCTATACTCAGCAACGCTTGATTCGTGGCCCGCGCGCCGCCAGGGAGCCTAAAAATGAAAGCTTTTCTCAGGATTTTAGCCGCCTTTGCGTTGCTCGCGGCAACGGGCGCCGATGCCCATCCCGCCATTGCGGGGGCGTGGGGATCGTCCGCCGCATCACCAGATGCCCCACCTGCACCCATGCCGATTCCGCCGCGTGTGCTCGGGAGCGCCAACGCCCCGATCAAAGTGGACGAGTTTGTCGCTCTTACCTGCTCGCACTGCGCGGAGTTTTACAATGTGACGATGCCGCAGATCGAGAAGAAATATGTTGAAACAGGCAAGGTCCGCTTTGTGTTGCATGATTTTATCATGGATGCATCTGGCCTAAAGGCCGTGGTCATCGCGCGCTGCATGCCTGAGGATTCTTTCTATCCGTTCATCAAAATTCTTTTCAAAAACCAAATGGAATGGGCCGGAAGTCCGAATGCGGAAAAGACCCTAATATCTTACGCCAAACTGGGCGGTCTGCCGGAAGATAAGGCGCAAAGCTGTTTGAAAGACACTCAGTTCCAGGATGCGCTTATTGCGGATATGACCGCCAGCGCCCAAAAGTATAACGTTGAAGCAACGCCCACTTTTGTCATCAATGACGGCGCGGAAATCATCAAGGGTTCGGAGCCGATTGAGACGTTCACGAAACTGTTCGACAAGCTTCTGGCCGACAAACATTAAATTCGAAGGATCGGTGCCTCTTGCAATTCAAGCGTTTACGCCTTCAGGGCTTCAAGTCGTTTGTCGAACCGACCGATCTCGAGATCCCCTCTGGCCTCACGGGTGTCGTTGGCCCGAATGGCTGCGGTAAGTCCAACCTCGTTGAGGCCCTCCGATGGGTGATGGGGGAAAATTCCGCTCGCCGCATGCGCGGGAGCGAAATGGATGACGTAATCTTCGCTGGGACTGCCACGCGCCCCTCGCGTAACCTCGCCGAAGTGACCCTTGAGCTTGATAATTCCGGTCGCAGCGCCATGGCGGAATTTAACGACAGCGACAGCCTCCAGGTTACGCGCCAAATCGAGCGCGGCAGCGGATCAGATTACCGCATCAACGGTAAACCGGTCCGTCAAAAAGACGTTCAATGGCTGTTTGCCGACCAGGCCACTGGGGCACACTCGACGAACCTCGTAGGACAAGGGCAGATTGACGCCCTCATTCGCGCCAAACCTCAAGACCGCCGGCAGATTCTCGAAGAGGCTTCGGGCACGGCAGGTCTTCATGCGCGTCGGCACGAGGCCGAACTGAAACTCAAAGGCGCCGAACAGAATTTAACGCGTGTCGACGACGTCTTGAAGGCGTATGACTCGCAGCTGCGCAGTCTGAAACAGCAGGTGCGTCAGGCTTCGCGCTATAAAAATTTGGCCGAGCATATTCGTCGTACTGAAGCCGCGCTTTTGCATTTGCGGTGGGTTGAGGCGGAGCAAAACGCGGAGAGCCTCAAACAGGCCCTTCAGGACGCTCAACAGCGGGTCAATGATTTGTTAGTCGTCGTGACGCAAAGTCAGACGGCGCGTACCGATATAGCTGCCGAGTTGCCGGGTCTTCGCCAGGCCGAGGCCGGCGCTGCGGCCGTTGTGCAGAAACTGACTTTGGCGCGCGAGCAAATTGAAACCGAAAGCCGCCGGGTTGCCCAAGAGGCCGAGGCCCAGGAAAAGCAGCTGGAACAAGTCAGGGGCGATCAGGCGCGCGAGCAAGCGCGCTGCGCGGACGGCGAGGCCGCAATCCTGCGTTTGCAGGAAGAGCAGCGGCAGTTGACCGATAGTAGTGCAGCCATTGCCGAACAGTTACCCAGAGCGGGCAGCGGTCTCGCGGCGGTGTCGCAAGAGGTCGAAGCTCTCGAAGCCGCGCTGGCGCAGCTCATGGAATCCACGGCCTCGGCCGAAGCACGCCGCCAGTCCCTTCATCAGGAGGTCGATAACCTGATGGCGCAGCGCGCCGCTTTGACGCGCAAACGTGAACAGCTCGACGGGCAACGCGTCCTCTTGGCCTCCGAAGTCGCCGCTCGACCCGATTTGTCCTTTGCGTCCGCGCTTGTGGATGCCTCGGAGAAAGAGTTGGCCAGACGGCAGCAGCAAGCCGAGGCCGCCGAGCAGGCTTATCGTGAGGCCGAGGATATCCAAGTGCGCGCCCGCGAGGTGGGGCAAGACGTGCAATCTAAAGTCACGCGCCTTAAGGCGGAAGCTGATGCTATTTCTGCGCTGCTGCATCAGGACGATGACGCAGGCCAAGTGATCGATCTGATAACCGTCACGCCGGGCCTCGAAAATGCGCTCGCCGTCGCGCTCGGCGAAGCTTTGACGGCG
>JALYJG010000107.1 GCA_030775365.1 Pseudomonadota bacterium | reverse complement strand
GCGCAAGGGCGATGCTCTTTATATCAACGACGGTACCTATGGCAGCCTTTTCGATGCGGCAAAGTTCACCGACCGCAAGCGTTTTCCTGTTCATCTGATCCGGGCCGTCGGCCGCAAGTGCAGCAGCGTGCTACAGCCGTTCGAATTCTACGGCCCGACCTGCGATTCGATCGATCATATGCCAGGCCCCTTCATGCTGCCGAAAGACATGCGCGAAGGCGACTGGATCGTTCTTGGGCGGCAGGGCGCCTATGGCTATTCCTTCCAAACCGCCTTTAACGGCTTTAACGACAGCGCGCTGGTCGAAATTACCGGCCGGCCGGTGCCCGTAGTTAAACGTCGGACCCGCAAGCCGTCCCTCGTCCAGTCCTCTTCCGCAGCACATGGGGTTCGCGAACAATGACAAGCGCCAAGGCCGAAAAGAAACCGGTCAACAACAAGAAAGCCGAACTGCTTTCGGTTCCGGTCGAGCATATCGATATTACGAGTTTTGATGCCCGACCGATTATAGCGGCGATGGACAAAATGTCTTTCACCTCGCGTGATCTGGCTCGCGCTACCGAAATTTACAACACGATGCTTAAGGACGAGTCCTGCAGCATTATCCTCACTCTGGCCGGCTCGACTTCGGCCGGAGGGTGCATGCATGTGTATCGCGATCTGATCGAGTACAACATGGTTGATGCTATCGTCGCCACGGGCGCGAGCATCGTTGACATGGATTTCTTCGAGGCCCTCGGCTTCAAACACTATCAGGGCACACCGCATGCCGATGACCGGGAACTGCGCAGCCTTTACATCGACCGCATCTACGACACTTATATCGACGAAGAAGAACTTCAGGCCTGCGATATGGCTATTCGCGACATCGCCAACGGCCTCGATCCGCGCCCCTATTCGAGCCGCGAGTTCATTTACGAAATGGGTGGCTACCTAAAGAAGCATGCCAAGAAAAAGGGCTCGCTTATCGAACTCGCTTATGACCGCAATGTGCCTATCTTCTGCCCGGCTTTCACGGATTCGAGCGCCGGCTTTGGCCTCGTCAAGCATCAGGTGGAAAATCCCAACCGCCATATGACACTTGATTCCATACGGGATTTTCGTGAACTCACCGATATCAAGATCAAGGCGGGCACCACGGGCCTTTTGATGGTCGGCGGCGGCGTGCCAAAAAACTTTGCGCAGGACACCGTTGTCTGCGCCGAGATCATCGGCCACGAGGCTGAAATGCACAAATATGCCGTGCAGATCACGATCGCTGACGTGCGCGACGGCGCCTGCAGCTCCTCCACGCTGAAGGAAGCCTGCTCCTGGGGCAAGGTTGATATCGCGCTGGAGCAAATGGTCTTTGCCGAAGCCGGAAGCGTCATTCCACTTCTGGCCAGCGATGCCTATCATCGCGGCCATTGGAAAAACCGCCCACGCCGCGCGTTTGGCAAACTCTTCGCGTAGGTCGGGGAGCAGTCGCTGGGGTCGTCGCGGGGATCTTGGCCCAAATCTGAGCTGGGTCTTGCGATTTGCGCTCAAATAAAGCCGGCGGCAATTATTTCGTTGCCGCCGGCTTTTTCTTTATACGGCTATGCCGTCAGGCCCATGGCCCTGCCAGCACGACTAAAGCTCCCCGTCGAAGCCCGAACCGGCGCGGTCTTTGCTTCCGGAAGCGCTACAGGCTTGTAACCGGCCGCTCGGAGTTCGGCGACCTTCTTCTGCAACTGCGCGTCCGGCACCTTGCCTTTGGTTTTGATCTCGACGCCAGCAACGATACCATGCGCCTTGGCCATGAGTTGATGGTTCTTTGAGCCGCCGACTTTGGCACCCCCCCAAAGCTTGCCCACCATAACGACGGTTGCATGATAGCTGTGGTCGCCGTGCTTGCCTTTCATGTCCACTTTATTCTCGGAATAGTGGATGTCGCCGTTATTGGGCACCTTTAAGTGAAGTGCTTTTTCGGTGTGCTTCAGAACGTGCTTATCGGGATCCAGATTGTAGAGTTCCATAATGGTGGCGTGGTGGCCCCCAAGGAGTTTGTTCGCATGCGCCTCTACGGGGTCTTTTGTCGGCGGCGGTAACCCGTCTCCGCCCCGGGACGCATTGGCTGCCGCGGCAGCCGCCTGAGCCTTTCTGGCATTATACTGCCGAAGCTTTTCGATATTAACGGTTCCGTCCGGATTCAGACATTCCCGTGGCGTATCCGGCCCGGCCTGGGGGCCACTGCTGGTTGGCGCCTGCCGCTGTCCGCTATTGGGCGGCGTCTGGTGACCGGTCTGGCCCGGGCGGCCTTGGTTGCCGGGACGCGCCTGCTGCCGTTGACCACCGGACTGTTGACCACCGGACTGTTGACCACCGGACTGTTGACCACCGGACTGCTGACCACCTGCTTGCTGACCGCCTGGCTGCTGCCCGTTGCCGGTGTGCTGCTGCCCGTTATTGCCTGCCTGCCCTTGGCCGGCGTTGGGTGGCGCCTGCTGACCCGTGCGTTGGCGCTGGCCACCGGGCCGGGCCTGCTGCTGTTGACCACCGGGCTGTTGACCACCGGGCTGTTGGCCGTTATTGCCTCCGGCCTGCCCTTGGCCGGCATTGGGTGGCGTCTGCGGGCCTGTGCGCTGACGTTGGCCACCTGGACGCGCTTGCTGTCCTCCGCCGCCTCGCTGTTGACCACCGTCCTGCTGACTGCCGGACTGCCGTTGACCATTCTTGGTTCCCTGCTGGCCGCCTCTGGAGCCTGTATGCTGCCGACGGGTATCCTCCTGTCCCTGGTCAGCATTCGGCGGCGCCTGGCCACTTGCTCTGTTTGCTTGCCCAGCGCGCCTTGTTTTTTGCTCTTCGTCAGTTTGTTGCTTTCTTTCCTCGCCCCACTGTTCATGAGCCTTGGCGTGATCGGCGTCGGCAAGCACGTGCGGTTTTTGCAGCACCCACTGTTCATAATACGCGGCCTTCTTCTCGGCTCTTTCGCGGGTCAGCTGTTCAGAGACTTTGTTTTCCCTGACGCGCTTGCGCAGGTCCTCGTCATCGGGCGCTTTCTGCGCCTCCTCTTCACTTTGTTTCAATCGTTCAGAGGCGGTACGCGCACTCGCGGCGGCATCCCGGGCCTCCTTCAGCGCTGTATTCGCTTCGAGAAGGTCTTCCGCCTGTTTTTTTCTTTGATGGTAGCCAGGGTCCTTAGCGTTCAGGTCATCCTGATACCGCGCCCAGGCAGCGTTCGCTTCCGCAAACTTGGCCAATTTGGCAGCGTCGCCCGGAAAACGGTCCGGGTGGTTCCGGGCGAGATAAAGCCGCTTGAAGCGCGCCAAATCTTCCTGCGTCGCATCCCGCGGAAATACCAGATTATCAAACTCCGCCGGCTTTTTACCGGGGTGATTGTTGGCCATATATTTTTCTTTGGCCTTCATAACGTCTTCCGGCTTGGCGCTTTTTGAAACGCCAAGAACGTCGAATTTATCGAACTGCAGGATTTCGCGTATGTCCCGGGCCGTTGCTTCTTTGCCCTGTTCGTCCTTAAATGTATATTCGGTCATCATTTACTCCGCTAAATTGCAGTGCGCCTATTGCGGCGCTAGGTTGTCCATGGGTTCGAAAGAATCGTCGGCGCGCTGATATCCACCGGATGCACTTGGTTCAATAACACCGTTTTCTAAAAGCTCCGTAATAATAGGCAATATGTTTAGGGGCGAGATGTCTGCGAAATGTTTCTGAATCTCCCGGCTTGAAATTTCTCCCCCCTCCAAAACATAAGCCTCGACTTGGGAATACTGCTCGTCCGTAAAGCCTGCGGAATTAGCGTTTTTGAGCGGCGACCCTGCGTTAACTCTGGGCGTTTTCCGGCCTCGGGACATAAACTACCTCTTTTATAATTAGCTCGCATTGTATCATTAAAACAGGAAAACGTACATTCGCGCGCCCTATTTATTAAGTCGTTGACCTCCAAGGGAGATTATAAATTTAAAGGGGTGGATTATGTTTAATAATTTCACTATACCCCTCTCCGCTGCTTCGCACAATTATCTTTGACCAGGGGCCCCTCCTATGACTCTAATCCATGCTTTCGCCGCCCAATCCGCCACCGCTCCCTTGGGGCCTCATCAAATCGAACGTCGTGAGCCGGGCCCTACGGATGTGCAGATTGAGATCAAATTCTGCGGCGTTTGCCACTCAGATCTGCACACGGTTCGTAACGAATGGGGCGGCTCAACTGTCTATCCTTGTGTGCCGGGCCATGAAATCGTGGGTTATGTGACGAAGGTTGGTGCCCAGGTCAAAAAGATTAAGGAAGGCGATCTTGCGGGTGTGGGCTGCATGGTCGATTCTTGCCGCACCTGCTCCAACTGCAAAGATGATCTCGAGCAATTCTGCGAAAAAGGTGCGACTTTCACCTACAATGCGCCGGACCCCCATTTGAACTCGGTCACCTACGGCGGTTACGCCGCATCAATCGTGGTCGATCAAAGCTTTGTGTTAAAAATTCCCGAGAAGCTGGACTTGGCCGCGGTGGCGCCTTTGCTTTGCGCCGGCATTACAACCTATTCGCCGTTGCGGCATTGGGGCGTCAAGAAAGGTCAAAAGGTCGGCATCGTCGGCCTTGGTGGTCTTGGCCATATGGGCTTGAAATTTGCCCACGCCTTTGGCGCTCACACGGTCCTGTTCACGACTTCTGCGAACAAAACGGCGGACGCCAAACGTCTCGGTGCTGACGAGGTCGTAATCTCGAAGAATACCGAGGATATGGCCAAGCACGCGGGTACCTTCGACTTCATTCTGAACACGGTGGCGGCTCCGCATAGCCTTGATCCCTACCTCGAAATGCTCAAACGGGACGGGACGATGTGCCTTGTGGGTGCGCCGAGCGAGCCGCATCCGGCGCCGCAGGTGTTCAATCTTATCTTTGGTCGTAAAGCGTTGGCAGGCTCGCTCATCGGCGGCATCAAGGAGACTCAGGAAATGCTGGATTTTTGTGCCGCACATAATATTACGTCCGACATAGAGATTATACCAATCCAGAACATCAACCAGGCTTATGAGCGCATGTTGAAGAGCGATGTGAAATATCGCTTCGTCATCGACATGGCATCACTTAAAAACGCCGCCTAGTTCGCCGCCGTCTCGCTCGTCGCCACGGAACCATGACGGCACCGCGCTCTAGGCCAGATAGCTGCGCAGCATCCACATAGCCTTGTCATGGGCCTTCAGGCGGATGATCATTGTGTCTTCTGAGCCCTTGTCGCCCAGTTCGCTCGCGACCTCGCTGGCTTCCGCAATGCGCGTGCGCACCGCTTCGTTGGTCTTCAACAAGCCTTTGATCATGTTCGGCGCCGATGGTGGCGCTCCTGTGGCTTCCTTCACGACTGAATTTTCGAGGAAGCCCTTCATACTGCCAAGTGCGGTAGCATCGAGCGCGCGGATCCGTTCGGCAATCTCATCTGCCGCCGCGAACAGCTCGCTGTATTGGCCCTCAAGCAGCAGGTGCAGCTCGGCAAACTGCGGTCCCGTCACGTTCCAGTGGTAACCGTGGGTTTTAACCATGAGCACATAGGTGTCACTGAGGACGCGCGTGAGCTGCTCCACCAACTGCGCGGTCGTGTTCTTTACGGATGCCTTTGCCATGGACTTCTCCTGAGTGTTTTTAACGGATTGCTATTTTGTAGACATTTCGTGGCAAAAATAAAGGTCTAGCGTGCGCGTGGGTGGGCGGCCTTGTAGGCTTTTGCGAGCTGCTGGGCGTCCACTTGCGTGTAGAGCTGAGTCGTCGAAAGCGACGCATGTCCAAGCAATTCTTGCAGACTGCGCAGATCCGCCCCAGCGGCCAGCAAATGGGTAGCGAAGCTGTGGCGCAAAGCGTGGGGTGTCACGGTGTCCGGCAGGTTCAGCTGCCGGCGCAAGGCGCGCAAATGCCGTTGCGCAACAGCCGGATTTAAAGCGTCACCGCGGGCCCCGACAAACAGCGCGCTTTCGGAGGTGGCGGGGAACGAACATTCGCGCGTGTAGCGCTCGATGGATTCGCGCACGACGGGCAAAAGCGGTACATTGCGCTGCCTGTTGCCTTTACCCAGGACGGTTATGCGGTCCTTTGAGGTAAGATCGCCGTGCTTAAGATTTAAAGCCTCGCCGATACGCAGCCCGGCCCCATAAAGCAGCATAAAAAGCGCTTCATCGCGAAGGCCAATCCAAGCGTCCTGCTCAATATTTTTGGCGAGCCCCACGATGTCCTGAGCCTCTAACTCGGAGACGGGCCGCGGCAAGCGGCGTGCCGCTCTCGGGAGCTTAAGAAGCTCAATCGCTCCGTTATGAAGCTGCCCGGTCCTGTCGAGCCAGCGAAAAAAATTGCGCACGCCGGCTACCGCGCGGGCGCGAGATGCGGCAACGCGGCTTTCGGCCGCGTTATAGGCAAGCCAGCTTCTGAAATCACCGAGCGTAAGCGAGTCCAACATGGCCAAATTTATTTGCTGGCCACGATGCTGGCCGAGAAAACGGAAAAGATTGGTGAGGTCGAAGCGGTAGGACTCGATTGTGTGGGCTGCCGAGCGCTTCTCAAGCCGCAGCCAGTCTTGCCATTTGGCCGAAGCCTGCATGACATCATCGGCGAGCGGCAAGTCGAGATCGGCCAGGCGTGACATTGCGGTCAGACTCCATCTGCGCTCATCGGGAAGAGCCGAGCCGGCTTCAGGCCGATTTCTTGGCTTCGGCTGTCGGCAAAATCTTCTGGCCGGTCTTGGCCCAGTCCACGACAAACTGCGCCAAGCCCTTATCCGTCAGCGGATGGCTGAAAAGCTGTCGAATGACGTTCGGAGGACAGGTCGCCACATGTGCGCCGAGCCGGGCGGCGTCAACGACGTGAATGGGATGCCTGACGGAAGCAACAAGGATTTCGGTCTTGAACGCGGGATATGCGGCATAAATTTCGCAGATATCAGCAATCAACTGCATTCCGTTTTCACCAATGTCATCGAGGCGGCCGACAAAAGGCGACACAAAAGCCGCTCCCGCCTTAGCGGCGAGGATTGCCTGCGCCGCCGAGAAACAGAGCGTGACATTGACCATCGTTTCCCGCTCGGACAAGGTTTTGCAGACTTTCAGCC
>JALYJG010000106.1 GCA_030775365.1 Pseudomonadota bacterium | reverse complement strand
GTCCTGCAGGGCTTTGATCAAGTGTTGCTGCGCTTCAAGGCCTACGGAGATCCGCAGCAAGCCATCCGTGATCCCAGCCGCTTCCCGTCCGGCCGCCCCCATGGATTTATGGGTCATCGTCACGGGGTGTGCGATCAGACTTTCGAAACCGCCGAGCGACTCCGCCAGACTGAAGAGCGGCCTTTCGTTTTTCGTCAGGGCGTGAATAAACGGTGCAACCTCGCTTGGGTTTTTCAATTCGAAACTCAGCATGGCGCCGAACCCCTTTTGCTGTCGTGCCGCGGTCGCGTGGCCGGGATGATCCGCCAGGCCGGGATAATAGACCTTACTCACGGCGCGGTGCTGACGCAGAGACTGCGCGATCGCACCTGCGCTTTTAGTTTGCTCGGCGATGCGCAGAGCAAGCGTTCTGGCCCCTCGCAACGTCATCCAGCTGTCATGCGGTGAAGCCGTAACGCCTGTGTTATTGGCCCACCACGCGGCACCCGTCATCTCGTTGGCGTTAGCGCGCCAGGCGACCAACCGATCGAAGGTTTTCCGGTCTTTGACGACGACCGCGCCACCGACAATATCGCTATGACCGTTGATGTATTTCGTTGTCGAATGGACCACGATGTCGGCGCCGTGTTTGAGCGGCTTTTGCAGTAAAGGTGACAAAAAGGTGTTGTCCGCAACCACGAGCGCGCCGGCCGTTTTCGCGCGTGCGGCGACCGCCTTAATATCCGTAATGCGGAGCAGGGGATTGCTCGGCGTTTCTATGAGAACCATCGTCGGCTTCTCGGCGAAGGCGTCGTCGAGTTTGCTGGCGTCCGTGAGGTCCGCGAACTTCACGCGAAACCGACCGTCCGCCGCTTCGGATTGCAAAAGCCTATAGGTGCCGCCGTAGCAGTCATGCGGCGCAAGGATGAGATCATCCGTTTGCAGCGCTTTCAGAACGAGGGCGATGGCCGACATGCCGGTCGATGTGACGATCGCGTGGTCGCCGCGCTCAAGTTCGGCCACGAGCCGGCCTAATTCATCACGCGTCGGGTTACCGCTGCGGGAATAATCGTAAGGTCGAGGGTTGTCGAGGGACTGAAACGAAAAATTGCTCGAGGTATAAAGAGCCGGGGTTATCGCCCCATGCGTGGGGTCATTGTCGACGCCCGCGCGAGCCAGAAGCGTCCGGTCTTCGTCCCATTCCTTATCGCGGCGGACCGTGGTCGCAGGACGCGGCGCTTTGGTATCCAATGATGATTTCATAACTTTGCTTTCCCTTCCTTTGAGCACAAAAAAACCGGACCCTTGCGGCGTCCGGTGTGCACAAATAAAGGGCGAACAACTCTTTTTTGAGCCGGTCTTCCATCATCTGTCGGCCCGAAGCCGCAGGAGTTGGCACCTTTGCGATTTGCATCGCAGGTTGCCCCAGCGTCTACGGGCCTAATCCCTCGGCTGGTCGAGATGAGGCGCACACTTTACGGCGGTTTCAAAAAGCGTGTCAAAGGAAAAAAGGCGTACCCACGCTTGGGTCTTCGGCTGGCACACCGGCCTGCAAGGAAATAATATGGATTTCATGGGCCAGGACGGCCTTTCGAAGGCTTGACGGATTCCGAATTGTATCTTTGGAGGGTGGTGCCTATAGTGCGCGTCCTATCTCTTCCAACTCTCTGTGACCGAGTGCAGGTCGTTAAACCTCTGAAGGAGCTACCGATGATCAAGAGAAACGCTTTAACTTTGACCCTTGCCGCCCTGGTCCTCGCCGCATCCTTGGCGCCGGCCTACGCGCAGGCAACGGACGACCATGCCGTGGTCACGGACACGCGCGGCAATGTCGTACGTAACACCTATGACAACTGCGTGCGCACGAAATGGGACAATGACGGGGACCCTTGCGCTCCGTCGAAGCCGCCCGTCGTTGCCGTGGTGGCGCCTCCCCCGCCGCCGCCTCCCCCGCCGCCGGCACCGCAAAAACATACCGTTATCTCCCAGGCGGACAGGACTGTCTATTTTCCCTTCAACAAGGCATCCCTGACCGACCAAGCGAAAGCCCAGCTCAACACGCTCGCCAGTACGCTCAAAGCCGCCAAGGATATTCAGGCGGCCCAGATCGTCGGCACGGCTGACCGTATCGGCAGCAAGGGCTATAATAACG
The DNA here is from genome assembly GCA_030775365.1 of Pseudomonadota bacterium. Classification (GTDB taxonomy): domain Bacteria; phylum Pseudomonadota; class Alphaproteobacteria; order UBA9219; family UBA9219; genus JALYJG01. The sequence continues at coordinate 4,941 of JALYJG010000106.1, read as the reverse complement.
CGCTTTCGGAAAAGCGCGCGATCGTCGTGCGCGATTACTTGATCGGGCAGGGCTACACCAATACGAGCGTGACTAAGACACGCTGGATTGGCGATTCTGAACCCACCACGAACTGCTCGAAAAAGATGGCGCATGCCAAGCAGATCGCCTGCCTGCAGAATGATCGTCGCGTCGAAGTGCAAATCGTCTATCGCACAGAAACGGTAACAACGCCGGCAAAGTAAAAGCGGCGATTCGAATAAGTAAGGCCGGACCGAAAGGTCCGGCCTTTTTCTTGGAGAAAGGGTCTCGAATTGAAAAACATGCGCTTTATTGAGCGTGGCACCTCGTATTCGTTAACTTTCGCCCGCAGATTATATTGATTTCTTATGGTTTTTAATATATACCTAGGGTTGAAATTATTACCGGACACACCTTTCACAACCTATCCATCCCAACACATCCGAGGTACTACCCCATGAGCGATTTCACACAAATCCGCAGCGAAGCTTCCCATTGGACCAATGTTGTTCCGCTTGGGGAGGCCAGGATCTTCCGTCGCAGCTTCCGTCGGCCTGATCCAGAAGCGCGCCATGCAGTCATTGCGGGTCGTATTATGCACCGCGATCAGGCGTCGGTTTCGTTCGACACTCTCTAAAGACCTAGCCCGGAGCTTTCCATAGCTCTTCCGGGGGCAGGGATTGTATTCCGCTGCCGGCTTCCCATATAGATTACACGCTGGCAAATCCCTGCCGCGTTACGAAAGGTGAATTCATGACTGGCTCCAACTGTGAAACAAATCAAGTAAAGCCCGAAGCCGGCTCCTGCTCGACCAAGAGCGATGCCGAAAAGAAGATGTCCGGTGAAAAGGGCAGCTGTGGAAGCAGCGAAAAGGCGCAAGGCGAAAGCTGCAGCACCAAGTCCTGACGCTAGCGACCCAATCGTCGCTTGAATTTAAGGGAAGCCGAAAGGCTTCCCTTTTTTTTCGATTTTCGTCTTGGTCATGGCAGCGTCAGCTTCTTTACCGGGCCTGTTGAATCTGGTACGATCGTGCCGTGCCTCTTTGAACCATCAGCTTGCGGGCACGTTAATCAAAAGCTAAAGCGGTGGATTGGCCACCTCGTGGTGTGCCCGTCCCGCTCGAGCCAAACATGAGGGGACAGCATGGCCATTTCCACAATTCTCGGTTATCCGCGTATCGGGCAGGGACGCGAACTTAAGAGCGCCCTCGAGAGTCTGTGGAAAACTAAAACCACCGAGGCGGATCTTCTCAATACGGCCGCGGGTCTGCGAGCCGCTCATTGGAACCTCCAGAAAAAGATCGGGATCGACGTGGTCCCGACCAACGATTTTTCCTTTTATGATCAGACCCTGGACACGTCCTGCCATTTCGGGGTCGTACCTCAGCGGTACGGCTGGAAGGGCGGCGAGGTCAGTCTGCCAACCTATTTCGCCATGGCGCGCGGCGCACAGAAAGAGTCCATGGATGTGCCGGCGATGGAAATGAGCAAGTGGTTTGATACAAATTACCATTATATCGTGCCGGAATTCGCGCTCGGCCAGGTCTTCAAGCTGTCGACGAGCAAACCTGTCGATGAATTCAACGCGGCAAAAGCGGCCGGCGTAACAGCCCGCCCAGTACTGATCGGACCCTTGACCTACTTACTGCTCGGCAAACGCCCAGGCGGCCGCAATATTGATCTGCTGGACCGGTTGATACCCGCCTATATCGAAAGTCTCAAAAAACTCGAAGAGGCCGGAGCTGTATGGGTGCAGCTGGACGAGCCTGCGCTGGTTCTCGATCTCGATGCCGACACCAAAGCAGCTTATGCCAAGGCATATGCCGAGCTACGACGGTCGAGCAAGCTTAAGCTGTTCGTAACGACGTATTTCGGGGGGCTCGGCGATAACCTGACAACAGCGGTGAACCTGCCAATCGATGCGCTGCATGTTGATCTTGTGCGCGGGGCGGGCGCGCTGGACGCGGTCTTGGCGGCTATACCTAACACACTGATTTTGTCGCTGGGCGTCGTTGATGGTCGCAACATCTGGCGCAATGACCTCGGCAAATCCATGGATCTGCTTGAAAAGGCGGCCGCGAAACTCGGCAAGGACCGACTCTGGGTCAGCGCCTCCTGCTCGCTTTTGCATGCGCCTTATGATCTGTGGCTCGAGCAGAAGCTTGATCCGGAATTGAAGGGTTGGCTAGCTTTCGCTCGCCAAAAGCTCGAGGAAATCGTGACGCTGACAAAGGGCCTCAACCACGGCCGGGACGCGATCGATACCGAATTGGCGGCCTCCGGTCAGGCGGCAGCGGCGCGTGCCTCATCAACGCGCATTCACGATAAGACGGTCGGCCAACGCCTTGCCGAGCAGCCGCTCGAAAGTGCCGCGCGCGGTGCCGTCTTTGCAGAACGCCGCAAGATCCAGCAGGCCCGTCTCAACCTGCCCCTTTATCCGACGACGACGATCGGCTCCTTTCCGCAAACCTCGGATGTCCGCAAGTACCGCGCCGACACACGCGCCGGGCGCATCAGCTCGCGCGACTATGAGGATTTCCTGCGCGCCCAGGTCAAATCCGCCATTATTATGCAGGAGGATATCGGGCTCGATGTGCTCGTGCATGGCGAATTCGAACGTAACGATATGGTGGAATACTTCGGCGAGCAGCTTTCTGGCTTCGCCTTCACCCAAAACGGCTGGGTGCAATCCTACGGCTCGCGTTGCGTCAAGCCGCCAATCATTTTCGGCGATGTGTCGCGCCCGAAACCCATGACCGTCTATTGGTCTGAATATGCGCAAAGTTTGACAGGCAAACCTGTCAAAGGGATGTTGACGGGGCCCGTGACCATTTTGCAATGGTCCTTCGTAAGGGATGATCAGCCGCGCTCCATGACAGCGCACCAGATCGCGCTGGCGTTGCAGGACGAGGTGCTCGATCTCGAGAAAGCCGGTATCCACATCATCCAGATCGATGAGCCTGCCTTTCGGGAGGGCTTACCGCTTCGCCGGGCGGATTGGCCGCCTTATCTGCGCTGGGCGGCCCAGGCCTTTCGTTTGTCCTCAACGGGCGTTCAGAATGGTACGCAGATCCATACCCATATGTGTTACGCGGAATTCAACGATATCTTTGACTCGATCAAGGATCTCGACGCGGATGTTATTTCGATCGAGACCAGCCGTTCGCAGATGGAATTGCTCGATGCGTTCAGCCGCGCCGGCTATCCGAATGAGATCGGTCCTGGCGTGTACGACATCCACAGCCCGCGGGTCCCGAGTCAGACAGAGATGACAGCCTTGCTCGACAAGGCCTCGCAGCGGCTTGAGGCGTGGCAGATCTGGGTCAACCCGGACTGCGGGTTAAAAACCCGCGATTGGCCGGAGACAAAGGCGGCGCTGCAGACCATGGTTGCTGCCGCCCAGGCAGCCCGCGCACAACATCCGCAGCAGGCGGCCGGGTAGGAGGGTTATGGGAACGCAGTTTATTCCGTCGGATATTACCTTCAGCCTCGAGGTCTTCCCGCCGAAAACGGAAACGGGCTTAAGTAAACTGCTCGATACCGTTAACGCCTATGTCGCCCTGAAGCCTTCGCGCATTACCGTGACCTGCGGGGCGGGCGGCGCGAGTGAGAGTATCGGTCACATGCGCACCGTGACCGGCCAGATCGCTCACCGCAGCCAGGTGCCCGTGGCGGCGCATATCACATGCGCCGGACGCAGTCGGACGGATGTTGATAGCATCTTGGCCGGCTTTTGGGCCGACGGCGTCCGGCACGTGGTTGCCTTGCGGGGCGATATACTCGGCCAGCACGGTCCTTATGCGCCGCATCCGGACGGCTATCTTTACACCGGCGACTTTATAGCCTCGATCCGGCGACAATATCCGGCGATGGGAATCGCCGTCGCCGGCTACCCCGAGACCCATCCGGAGTCGCCCACCGAGGCCTTTGATCTCGATCATCTCAAACGCAAGATCGATGCCGGCGCCGACAGCGTCCTGACACAGTTCTTTTTCGACCCGGAGATTTTCTTGCGCTGGCGCGACAAGGTCGCCGCGCGCGGCATCGACGTCCCCCTGACGCCCGGATTGTTGCCGATACTTAGTTTCCCGCGCATGCTGAGCTTTGCCCAGAAGTGCAACGCCAACGTTCCTGAGTTTCTGCACACGATGTTCGGTGGCGTGGATCCTGACAGCACGGACCACAAACTTCTGGCGATGAACGTCTTGTCGCACCAGATCACCCGGCTCGTCGAACACGGCGTTAAATCGTTCCATTTCTACACGCTGAACGACACGCTGTTGACCAAGCATCTCTGTACCTGGATGCGCGCAGGGCTGTAGCGCAACCGGATCCTAGCTAAGGACAGCCGCAAAAGAAGCAGCAACGTATTGGCAAGGCCAAGGCAATTGGGTTTGATTACTTCGCCTTCATCATAGCGGCCGCGGTGTCAGACATGCGGTTCGAGAAGCCCCACTCATTGTCGTACCAGCTCATGACGCGTACAAACGTCTTCTCGATGACCTTGGTTTCTTCGAGGGCAAAAATGGACGAATGCGTATCATGGTTGAAATCGGTCGATACGAGCGGCTCGCTATAGGTATCGAGAATGCCTTTCAAGGGGCCCGCAGCCGCCGTTTTGATGGCTTGATTGATCTCGTGCACCGTTGTTTCCCGCTTGGCGACAAATTTGAAGTCAATAACCGAGACGTTCGGCGTCGGCACGCGGATGGCTGTGCCATCAAGCTTACCTTTGAGCGCGGGCAGGACTTTGCCGACGGCTTTAGCGGCACCTGTTGACGTGGGGATCATATTGAGCGCGGCAGCGCGGGCGCGGTGCAAATCGCTATGCATCGTGTCGACCACGCGCTGATCGCCTGTGTAAGAGTGGATGGTCGTCATAAACCCGTGTTCGATACCTACGGCATTGTTCATCACATAGGCGACGGGCGCCAGGCAGTTC
>JALYJG010000105.1 GCA_030775365.1 Pseudomonadota bacterium | reverse complement strand
GATCCGCCTCTTCGGTCGACAAGTCGATGATGGCGATACCGGATGCCTGCACCATCGCCAGCTTTTCCCCGATTGGAGTCTGGCTTGGCCGATAGGTCAGCGCCAGTTGACGATCACCGGCAAATTCCCACCCCGCGGCGGCCAGCGCTTCCGGGACGACAGGCAAGGGACGGTCCGCCGTGACGGTCACGCGCTTGCTATCGAGGCGGCGTAACAGGTTGGGTGTCGTGTCATTGGCCACAAGCTGGCCCTCGTGAATAATGCCAATGCGGTCACACAGCGCTTCGGCCTCCTCGAGATAGTGTGTTGTCAAAAGAATAGTCGTACCCGCAGCGTTTAACTGCCGCACATGCTGCCACAGCGTGCGTCGCAATTCGACATCGACGCCAGCTGTCGGCTCATCCAAGACGAGAACCGGCGGGCTGTGAACCATGGCTTTCGCAACCATCAGGCGGCGTCGCATTCCTCCCGACAGAGTGCGCGCATAAGCGTCGGCCTTATCAGTCAGTTCCACCGCCGCCAGCAAGGCATCCGTCCGGCGCTCGGCCTTCGGAACTCCATAGAGGCCCGCTTGCACATCCAGCAACTCTTTAGGGGTAAAAAACGCATCCAGATTCAATTCCTGAGGCACAACCCCAATGCAGCAACGGGCAGCCCTTGCCTGCCGCTCGACGTCGTAACCCCAGATCCGGGCGTCGCCGGACGTCTTGATCACGAGTCCAGCCAGGATGTTGATCAGTGTGGATTTCCCCGCGCCGTTGGGCCCGAGAAGTCCGAAAATGCTGCCGCGCGGAATGTCTAAGTTAACGCCCTTCAGGGCCTCTTTGGCCCTGGAACGGCCAGAAGCCTTGTAAACCTTGCGCAAATCCCGGATTTCAAGGGCATTGGCAGGCGGTATCTGTGGGACCGCGGGCGTGGACATCGGGCAAATATAGCACTTGAGGAGAACGGCGCGTTTTTTGTATAACGAATGCCTATATTTAGCAAACCAGAATGAGTGATTTCAAATGAGCAGCATTACTTCGCCGCAGCAACAAATGACGGGGGTTTCGGCCCGCCCATTCGCAGCCGACGATTTCATGGCGCAAATCGAAAATCTCGTCGCGTCGATCGCCAACCTTCCTTTCACCGCGCGCGACATCCTTGCCGGCAATGTGCGGGAGATCGATGACACGCCGACCGTTATGATACCCGTGCGGGAAACCGCCCTTAGTCTTACGAAATTAATGAAAAAGCTGCCCGGCGAAGCTCCAGCCAGCACCCTCGAGGGGTTCAGGCATTTTGCCAAGGTGCTCACGGACGTCGTGCGGACGCGTCATCATGTGGACAATCCGGCGATTTTCCAGGTCACCCGAGAGACAGCAACGCCTACCTTCCTCGAAAACCTGATCCAGAAGGAATCGGTCCATGCCTTTGCCGACGGTGTTGACGGCAAGGACCTCGACACCCGGATGAACCACCCTAACCGCGCTATCTACGCCTGGCGCGATCCTTATGATGCAGACCGCGCACTGATTTCAATCCAGGTTGCGCTGACCGACGGCATGGGGCGCAACATTCATGATGTGCTTGGCGCCAAGGATTTCGTCAGAACGATCGATACGGGGACGCCTTACTCGATATCGAATTGGGGAAGTGTTGAAGCCGTTGCGAAACCATTTATATATGGTGTGGCCGCGACGGTTCGTCGGCTACACCCGTCTGTAAAGCAAATCGTGACGCTCAGCCCTCTGAATGGGTTTGCGGCATGGCTAGCCAAGCACCCTCCTCTCGGATCGGATCCCGACAGGAAAGTGGCTGAATATGTTCTGGCTCGCAAGCACACGGACGAGGGTTATAAGCTTGAGAACCTCGCGGCGACAGCGCATCTCGGCAACGGGGCGATCTTTGTCCGGTTACAGGCCGAAGCCAACCCAGGCGACGCGGCATCGCTCGGCTATATGGCCAATTTTCGCTATCCGAATTCGGAACAAAAAGGGCTTAGAAATTTAGCCGCCTACCAGCGCGGGGAGCCCGCCCGTTCGCCCGAGATTGCGGCGTTGCTCCGCGGAAATTATTCCTATAGAACCTGAAGGCCTGTTCATAAGCTTAATTGTGCCATGTTCCCGCCAAGTCCGCCCGAGACCATCACCGTCGAGACCGACACGCTCCACTGTGACGGCGGGACCGGTGCGCTTGGCCATCCCCGCATTTACATGACCATGGGAGCGGAAGGGACCGTGGACTGTCCCTATTGCAGCCGGCATTTCGTGCTGGCAACGGCAGAAAATCGGACAAACGCCGGCCATTAATGTTAGTTTCTCGCTCATGACGACGCCAAATTGGACCCCTGAGAGCTGGCGGGCTAAGCCCGCCAAACAAATTCCGGCCTATCCGGACGAAGCCGAGCTCCGCGCCGTCGAAGCTCGGTTAGGACGCCTGCCGCCACTCGTATTCGCTGGCGAGGCCCGACGCCTCAAAAAGAAGCTTGCCGCCGTTGCGGCCGGCGATGCCTTCCTGTTTCAAGGGGGCGATTGCGCCGAAAGCTTCGCCGAGTTCAGTGCCAATAACATTCGTGACACGTTCCGCCTGATCCTGCAGATGGCAGTCGTCCTAACCTTCGGCGGGGCCACACCTGTTGTGAAGGTGGGACGCATGGCCGGGCAATTTGCCAAGCCGCGGACTGACGACACCGAGACCCGCAAGGGGGTTAGCCTGGCAAGTTACCGGGGCGACATCATCAACGGTCTGGAATTTACGGAAGGTGCCCGTCAATATGATCCGGAGCGCATGGTGCAAGTCTACAACCAGTCGGCGTCAACGCTCAATCTCCTGCGGGCCTTTGCCCAAGGCGGCTACGCCGATTTGCACGAGGTGCATCGTTGGAATCTGGGCTTCGTCGAACGCAGCCTGCAGGGTGCGCGCTACCAGGACCTGGCCTCGCGCATCGATCAGGCCCTCAACTTCATGGCGGCTTGCAACATCACCGGTGAAACTTCGGCGCAGATTAAGGAAACCGATTTCTTCACCTCACACGAAGCTCTACTGCTGCCCTATGAGCAAGCGTTCACACGCGTCGACAGCACGAGCGGCGACTGGTATGCCGTGTCCGCACATATGCTCTGGATCGGTGACCGCACGCGGCAACTCGATGGCGCCCATGTTGAGTTCCTGCGCGGCGTCAAAAACCCGGTTGGCCTCAAATGCGGGCCAAGCCTTCGGACCGACGACCTGATCCGGCTCATTGACGTCCTTAATCCGGCGAATGAGCCCGGCCGCCTGACCTTGATCACACGCATGGGCGCGGATAAGATCAAAACCCATCTCGCTCCCCTTCTCCGTGCCGTCAAAGAAAAAGGGCGCGCGGTCGTGTGGTGCTCCGATCCGATGCACGGCAACACCGAAATGTCCGACTCGGGCTATAAAACCCGCAGTTTCGATCGCATTCTCTCCGAGGTACGTGATTTCTTTGGCATCTGTCATGCTGAGGGCGTTTATCCCGGCGGCATACACCTTGAAATGACAGGACAAGAGGTCACCGAGTGCACGGGCGGTGTATCCGCGGTCACAGATTCCGGTCTCGGCGAGCGCTACGAAACCCATTGCGATCCGCGTCTGAACGCCACCCAAGCTTTGGAGCTGGCGTTTTTGGTCGCGGATCATCTCAAGAACGAGCGCGAGAGCAGCAAGGCAGCCAGCCCTCTGAAAGCCGATCATGCGTAAGGCGCACCTGCTCTTTCTGATCATTTTGATTGAGGGCTACGTTGTCCTTGCCTGCGAACTTCTGGCGATCCGTCAGTTGATACCGTTCGTCGGTAGCGGGACCGAAGTCATCGCTATTATCATCAGCGGCGTCCTCTTGCCGCTCGCCGTTGGCTACCATTTTGGCGGTCTATCCTTCAAACGGGCCTATGCCCGGGCCAAGGCGGCCGGCCACAAGCGGTTGCCCATCCGCCGCATTCTTCTTAAAAACATCACGGCGGCCCTGATCTTTCTGTCCTTCGGCATGTCCTATCTTTTCCTCGAACTCTTTTTTGGATGGCTGCACAAATTGGGACTTGATAACCGGCTGCTGCAGACCGCAGTTTTTACCGTGTTGTTTCTGGTTATTCCGGTCTTTAAACTAGGGCAGACAGTGCCCCTCACGAGCAACTATTTTTCCCGCCGCCAGCTAAGCGAAATCACGGGTAAGATGCTGTTCTTTTCGACAGTCGGCTCGTTCCTAGGCTCTGTCTTCTCCACCATCATTCTCATGACGACGATCGGCGTTCACAACACCGTGATCGTAACGCTCGGCCTCTTGGGTTTTCTTGCGATCATGCTGAACGGTCGGCGCCTGCGACCGGAAGTCTTCATATGCTTCATGATGCTTGGCGTTGTGTACACAACGAATTCCAACACCATCATGCATGCGGTCAACGTTGTGTCCGACAACAGCTATAATCTGATCCGCCTCGTGCCGGTGGCTAACGAGGATTCGACCATTTTGAGCATTAACCGCTCCGCATCCTCAAAAATGGCGGCTGATCCCGACAAACGATTTGACTACGTTAAATATATCGAGAAAACGTTCCTTGATCCGATCCAGGCACCGGAAAGTCCGCCGCGGGATATTTTGATCATCGGGGCCGGCGGCTTCACGACGGGGTTGAACGATACCCACAACAGGTACACCTTCATCGATATCGACCGCACGTTGAAGGACGTGTCCGAACAATATTTCCTGAAGCAGAAGCTGGGGCCCAACAAGCTTTTTATTCCGGACTCGGCGCGTGAATTCGTTCACAGCACTAAGGCCAAGTATGACCTGATTATCGTCGACACATTTACGAACGTCTATTCAATTCCGCTCGAATGCACGACACGCGAATTCCTTCTCGACACTAAGGCTCGGCTGAAGCCCAACGGCATCATCATCGTAAACGTTATCTCAACGCCAACATTTACCGACAAGTTCACCGTCCGGTACAACCACACCTTCGCAAGCGTCTTTCCCACCTACACACGGCAAATTATCGGCGATTTCAACCCCTGGGACAGCGGGAAGACGGACGTGTTGCCGACGGACAATCGCAATTTGCTCTATATCTATTTCAATAACCGGCTCGCCGAGGACAACGTCGTCTACACGGACGATAAGAACACCTACTCCATGGATCGGGAATAGAGGGCTTAGGTCACGACTTTAGTCTGGTTGGCGATAGGCTGCACGAATTGCAGCTCGATATCCCACGGAAAATAGATCCATGTATCCTGGCTCACTTCGGTGACAAACGTATCCACAAGCGGTCGGCCCAGCGGTTTGGCGTAGACGGCCGCAAAATGCGCTTTCGGCAATAACCGCCGCAATATGTCGGCTGTTCGGCCGGTATCGACAAGGTCATCGACCACGAGCCAACCATCCCCCTCGCCCACATTGGCGGCATGTTTGACGATCTTGGCTTCCTTGTCTTGCTTGGGCTTACTATCGTCGTAATGGTAGCCGATGACGGATACGGTTTCGATCACACGGATATCAAGCTCGCGCGCCACGATTGCGGCCGGTACAAGCCCGCCGCGGGTCACAGCCACGAGGCCTTTCCACGGCCCAAGCTCATTCAGGCGCCAGGCCAGCGCCTTCGCGTTCCGATGGAGTTCTTCCCAACTGACGGGAAAAGGCTTGTGTGCGGGACCGGTCATGCAATGTGATGTATAGGGATTCGTCCTATCTCGCCAGTCGCCTCACATTTAGGCCTTGACTAAAAAGAACAAAGAGAGAACACTGTAATATGGCTAAATCATCGACCCATTACGCCTGCCAGACTTGTGGTGCCGGATATCCCAAATGGGCCGGGAGGTGCGAGGCTTGCGGCAACTGGAATACTCTGGTCGAGGAGACAACTTCGAGCGGCCCCCCCAAGGGCTTGGCTGAGAGCGCCAAGGGCCAGAAATCCCATAAGATCGACTTCGTACCCCTCAAAGGCGTCGATCAGGCTCTCCCGCGGCGTATGTCGGGCATTGGAGAGTTTGACCGGGTTCTCGGGGGCGGCCTCGTACCGGGCTCAGTGGTTTTGGTTGGCGGCGACCCGGGTATCGGCAAGTCAACGCTGCTGTTGCAGGCGGTGTGTCGCCTCGCGAAAAATTACAAAACCGTCTACATATCTGGGGAAGAAGCGATTGATCAGGTTCGGTTGCGCGCCGCCCGCCTGGACCTTTCGGATGCCGCCTGCGATCTGGCAACGGCGACTTCGATCCGCGATATTGTATCCTCGGTGGATCACAGCAACCCGCCGGACATATTGATTATCGATTCCATTCAGACGATGTATGTTGACACACTTGATAGTGCGCCTGGGACCGTGGCCCAGGTCCGTACGAGCGCCCAAGAGCTTATTCGCGTCGCCAAGAAGCGTCACATTTCCCTTCTTTTGGTCGGACATGTCACCAAGGAAGGAACTATCGCCGGCCCCAGGGTCCTCGAGCACATGGTCGATTCCGTCCTTTATCTCGAGGGCGACCGGGGCCATCAGTTCCGTGTTCTGCGCGGCGTCAAAAACCGTTTCGGCCCCACGGACGAGATCGGCGTCTTCGAGATGACCGACAAGGGTCTTATGCAAGTGACCAATCCTTCGGCACTTTTTCTCGCCGACCGGCGTGGCGATACGTCGGGTGCCGTCGTGTATGCCGGACTTGAAGGCACGCGACCGGTGCTTGTGGAAATCCAAGCGCTCGTTGCCCCCACATCCTACGGCACGCCAAGGCGGGCCGTTATCGGTTGGGATAGCGGTCGGCTGGCGATGGTTATTGCCGTGCTGGAGGCACGTTGTGGTGTGGCGCTGGGGAATAATGATGTGTACCTCAACGTGGCGGGTGGCTTGCGTATTACCGAACCGGCCGCCGACCTTGCGGTTGCGGCGGCGCTGTTATCGTCCTTGACTGGCGAGCCGGTTCCGGCGGAGTGCGTCGTCTTCGGGGAGATCGGTTTGTCGGGCGAAGTGCGCCGTGTCAGCCAACCGGAACTGCGGTTAAAAGAGGCCGTAAAGCTCGGTTTTGCTCAGGCCATCATGCCGGATGTCGACAAGGCCCGCCGCGGCGCTTCGGAGGCTGCGCTTCGGCGCACCGAAATCCGCCAGCTCAGCGAATTGCTGCCCCTTTTCCAGAC
>JALYJG010000104.1 GCA_030775365.1 Pseudomonadota bacterium | reverse complement strand
GGCAGCCTCATGGCTGACCAGCGGCCGCGGCTTGGAGGGGTCATCGGGCGGGATATATCCTTCAGGGATGGCCCAAACATGTTTTCCGACGTTGGCAATCTGCATGACCTCCAATCAGGCTTGGTGGCATAAGAATTCCATACCGTTTTGGCGGGCCTTGTACGGCGAACTGGTCGACAGCCGCAATTTCGGCTCAATTGGTTGGTGTGATGGCTGACGTGGGGGAGTGTTGGATGACAGGTATTGAAAGGGAAAATGTGTCGCTGACTGGGAAAGAGTTTTCGGGCGCGTCGTTTGCGTGCGACCTGGCCGGTACGGCAACGGCCTTCCCGCATTTCTGGGAGCATACAGTCGGCAGTGGCCACGCGACGCTGGCCCTAAGGGCGGACTGGCAAGCGCAAATCAAGAAATGCCACGACGAGCTCGGGTTTCGCTACGTGCGCTTTCACGGCTTGCTGAGCGACGATGTCGGCACATTCATCGTGAACTCGGACAAACCGATTTATTCCTTTTTCAATGCCGATCAGATCATGGATTACCTGCTGTCGATCGGTATGAAACCCTTCGTTGAGTTGAGCTTTATGCCGACGGCCCTGTCCTCGGCAGATGCAACCGTGTTTCATTATCGCGGCAACGTCACCCCACCGCGAGATTATGAGCAATGGGGAGGCCTCATCCATAAGCTTGTCACCCATTGGGCCGAGCGCTATGGACTGGCCGAGCTGCGTCAATGGTTTTTCGAAGTCTGGAACGAACCCAATCTGAAGGCTTTCTGGACCGGCACCCAGGAGGATTATTTTCGCTTTTATGGCGTTACCGCGCAGGCGATCAAATCGGTCGACCGCGGCCTGCAGGTCGGCGGCCCGGCGACGGCCATGAATGCCTGGATATCGGATTTCATCAAACACTGCGAAACCAATGGTTTGGACGTCGATTTTATCAGCACACATCATTATCCCACAGATGCCTTCGGAAAGCCGGGCGACGACACGATAACGCAACTATCACTGAGCAAACCGAGTGTTCTGCGCGAGCAGACGCGGGCTGTCAAAAGCCAGGCCGGCAACCTGCCTGTCTATTATACCGAATGGAGCTCGTCCTCAAATCCGCGGGACCCGCTGCATGACGAGCCCTACGCGGCCTCCTTCATCGTCAAAACGATTATGGAGGCGCAAGGTCTGGTCGAGGGGTATAGCTACTGGACGTTCTCTGACATTTTCGAGGAGAACTACTTTCCCTCGGTCCCGTTTCATGGCGGATTTGGCCTTTTGAACATCCACGGTATCGCCAAGCCGTCCTATCGCGCTTACCAACTGCTGCACAGCCTTGGCACAAAGCGTCTCGAGGTCGAGGGCGTGCATGAGACGGTCAGCGCCTGGGCCATAGCCGATGACAAGAGCACCACGTTTCTTTTTACGAACTTCGCGCTGCCCCGCCACACGATCGTCCTTGCACCTGTGCGCATGACGATCAAAGGCGCCCGGCCTGTCCTTAAAGCCACAATACGTCGCATAGACACTGGCCATGCCAACGCGGTGCTGCGCTGGCAGGAACTCGGTAAGCCGGACTACCTCAAAGGCGATACTTTGCGCGACATTCACGAAGCCTCGCAGATCACAAGCGAGCCACAGCCGCTCGAGCACAAAGACGGCGTATTACATTTCGAGATCTTACTGCCACCCTTGTCCGTCACGGCCGTGACCCTGGCTTTTGCATTATCGGACTGAGCGCCCTATGCAACATGACGATGATAAACTTCTGGATCGGCTTCAGTCCGCCGCTTTTGATTATTTCCGACAGACCGTCAATCCGCTCAACGGCCTTGTGCAGGATACGAGCCGCCCCGGTTCACCGGCGAGCATTGCCTGCGTTGGTTTCGCCCTGGCCGCATATCCCGTGGGCGTCGAGCGCGATTGGATGACGCACGAAGACGCCGTGGCGCTGACCCTAACGACCTTGAGGTTTTTTCAGAACAGTCCGCAGAGTGCCGATCCGAAAGCCACCGGCAACAAGGGTTTTTACTATCACTTCCTCGATATGGAGAGCGGTCGGCGAACGTGGGATTGTGAATTATCACTCATCGATACGGCTCTGCTGCTGGCCGGCATGCTGACGGCAGGTTGTTATTTTTCTGCCGACACCGCAGCCGAAGCGGAGATCCGGGCGCTGGTGGCCCAGCTTTATGGGCGCGTCGACTGGGTATGGGCGCAAAACGGTGGAACGACTCTAGCGCAGGGCTGGAAACCGGAATATGGCTTTATGCACCGCGGCTGGGAGGGCTATAATGAAGCCACTATTCTCTATCTGCTTGCCTTGGCGTCCACGGAGTACCCCCTTCCCGGGGACAGCTACGCCGCCTGGACCCGGACGTATCAATGGGAAAATATATACGGGCACGATGTGCTTTATGCCGGCCCCCTGTTCATCCATCAATTTTCGCACATCTGGGTGGACTTCCGCGCCATTCAAGACGACTTCATGCGTGAGAAAAATTTCGATTACTTCCGCAACAGCCGCCATGCCACTCTCATTCAGCGCAAATATGCCGAACATAATCCCAACAGCTTTTCCGGCTACGCCGCCGATTGCTGGGGACTGAGCTCAGGAGACGGCCCGGGTGGCGTTCTTCTGAACGTGGAGGGGCATGACCGTAGATGCTTTACCTATACCGCGCGCGGCGTCCCCTTTGGTCCTGATGATGGGACAATCTCACCGCCAGCCGTAGTGGGCTCGCTGCCCTTCGCCCCAGAAATCGTCATGCCCGCTATTCGGCATATCCTGAAAACCTATCCTGGCGTCCTGCAAGCGGGCCAGCTTTCGAGCGGCTTCAATGCGACTGCAGTCAACACCGATGGGCTGCCTTGGGTTTCGCAAGGCTCGTATGGGCTCGACCAAGGACTTATGGTGCTCATGATCGAAAATTACCGATCGCAAATGATTTGGAAGCTCATGCGAAACTGCCAGCCCTTGCGAAACGGTCTTTTAAAGGCCGGCTTTAGCGGTGGCTGGCTAAACTCGGACAGGTGACGCGATGATATCGGACCGCCCTCTATTTATGGATTTGCCCGCCTCTCCGCAAAATGACGAATTGCTGAATGAGGTGCACCCGCCCCACTGGATCAATCCGGAAGGCGCGGGCATCTATGACATCATCGTCATCGGCGCAGGGCCGGCTGGCCTCGTCGCCGCGTGGGAGGCGGCCGGACGGGGACACCGCGCCGCCCTGATCGAGCGTGATATGATCGGCGGGGACTGCTTTAACGTGGGTTGCATTCCATCGAAAACAATCATCCGCACCGCGCGGCTTTTCGCCGACATGCGAAATGCTTCACAGTTCGGTGCACACACACCGGAAAACATCACTGTCGACTTTGCGGCGGTCATGCAGCGCATGCGCCATGTGCGGGCCCGCGTCGCCAAGGAGGTGTCCGTTCACAGGTTAAAAGAGGCGGGCATCGATGTCTTCCTGGGCACCGCCTCCTTTGTCGGCAAGACCTCACTGGCGGTGGGCGACAGCACGCTGCACTTCAAAAAGGCGCTTATCGCTACCGGCTCCCGCCCCGAGGTTCCTCGGATCAAGGGTCTCGCCGAGGCCGGTTTTCTGACAAACGAGGACCTGTTCAATCTGAAAGAGGCACCGGAGAGCCTGCTCGTCATCGGTGGAGGGCCCTTGGGATGCGAAATGGCTCAGGCCTTCAGTCGCCTGGGAAGCGAGGTCAGCATTTCGCAGCGCGAGCCGATGTTCTTGGCGAATGTGGAGCGCGACGGCGCCCAAATTCTTTCGAACGCACTGGCCCGCGACGGTATCGGCATCTATCTTAACGCGCGGGTTCTCAACATAAGCAGCCAGGGCAAAACAAAACGAGTGGATCTCCTCTCGGATGATACGAAAAGCACGATTGAGGTCGAGCAGATCCTTGTCTCCGCCGGCCGCCGGCCCAATGTTAGGCTTCTTGATCTCGAAAAAGCCGAGGTGGCCTACACGCCGCATTCAGGCGTCGAAATCAACGATTACCTGCAAACCACAAATCCCAATATTTATGCCGCGGGCGACGTTTGTCCGGACAGGAAGTTCGACCACGTCCAGGAGGCCGCCGCCCGAGCCGTTATCGCTAACGCACTCGAACAGGGCCAGCGCAAGCTTTCGGCGTTGATTACACCGTGGTGCATCTACACGACACCTGAAGTTGCGCATGTCGGCCTTCATGTCCGTGAGGCACGTGAGCAAAACATCCCGATTAAGACCTATACGGTTCTGATGCACCAAGTCGATCGCGCAATAGCTGACGGTGAGGAAGAAGGGTTCGTGAAGATACATTTGCGGGAAGGATCCGACGAAATCCTCGGCGCCACGATCGTCGCGCGGCACGCGGGGGACATTATCAATTACGTCTCGCTCGCGATGGCCGCCAAACTCGGCCTTACGGCGCTAGCCGAAGTGAGTTTTCCCTACCCGACGCAAGCCCAGGCCGTTCGCATGGCAGCGCTGTCGTTCATGCAGTCTCAAAACAAGCGGAGCCTATAATGCAGCTATCACTCGCAGGACAAAGCGCAATCGTCACCGGCGGCAGTACGGGCATCGGCCTCGCCGTGGCCCGTGCTTATGCCGACGCCGGGGCCGCGGTCGCGGTCGACTATATGAGCAATGCAAGCAGCGCCGAGGCCTTCGTCGACGCCGTTACGGCCGGCGGCGGGCGGGCCATGGCCGTCCGCGCCGACGTCTCTTCCGAAGACGATGTGCACCGACTCTTTGAACAAGCAGTAACACAGTGGGGCACGGTTGATATCGTTGTGGCGAATGCCGGCCTGCAGGATGACGCTGCCTTCAAGGACATGACGCTCGCTCAGTGGAAAAAGGTGATTGACGTCAATCTAACGGGTCAATTTGTGACCGCGCGCGCAGCTATCAGGGAATTCATCCGGCGGGGCCGGAGGCCCGAAGTGAGTAAGGCGCTTGGCAAAATCATCTGCATGGGTTCCGTGCACCAAGTTATTCCCTGGGGCGGTCACGTTAACTATGCGACATCCAAAGGGGGCGTGACGATGCTTATGAAAAGTCTGGCGCAGGAGGTTGCAGGCCTCGGCATTCGGGTGAACGCGATCGGCCCTGGCGCCATCCGCACCAATATCAACCGACCCGCCTGGGACAACGAAGCCGCGCTGAACAAGCTTTTGAAGCTTATACCTTACGCGCGCATCGGTGAGCCCGAAGACGTCGCCAAGGTCGCCTTGTGGCTGGCTTCGGATGAGAGCGATTATGTCACCGGGACGACGCTGTTTGTCGACGGCGGCATGTGCCTTTATCCCGGCTTTGCCGATAACGGCTGAGGCTATTTCCTATTTTGGGCCCTCGCCTGCTCGATGAGGCCCTGGCAGTCGCTATCCTTACCGAGGCCCAGCTCTATGAACGGGATGACGGCAGCCAAAGGGGTCAGGACAGCGCTCAGAGCGACAGCGACCCCTACGCGCGCCGCCTCCTCTTTGGGATCGAGGCCGACTGACGGCTTTGCCAAGTGGCCCCCTATGAGAATAGCCGTGCCCGCCGCGACGCTAGCTTCCTTAGGATGGGCCTCGATTCTGGCGTCAATGGTCTCGTCTTTAAGATTAATATGCGCATCACCGTTGATATTGGAAATGGTCGTATCGAAGACCAGAACGTCCGAGTCCAGCATGCCCGATTTGACGTTGAAGTCGCCCACGAGGCAGCGGATGCCTGTGGGTTTGTCCTTGTCGAGGAGTATCGGTGTTGCCTTGCCGAGATCAAGCCCCGCCGCGTCGACGATGAGCTGGCTGATCGTGCCGCCGGTCATAAGAAACGTCGTGTGGCCGTCGCTGGAGCCGAGAACTTGTGCGAGCGACTTGCCGTTGCCGGAGAGTTTGAAATGGCCCCCGATGAAACCGGCCGCCAAAGGCGCAAAGCGGGTGTCATTGAAAAATTGCTTGAGGCTAAGGCGGGTCAAAGAGAGATCGGCTTCGACCGCCGGCACCTGCCGACTTCCGTTGAGGACAAGATTCCCACCAATTTTTCCGTTAGCGATGCCGAATTCAAATGGGTTTAGGCGCAATACACCGTCTTTAAGGTGAAACCCTATGTGCATATCGTCCATCGGTAGGCCGGGCTGCAACACCTTAGTCGCCTTGAAGTCCACATCCAGATCGGTGGCGCGCAAGCGCTCCAGATCGAGAGGCATGTCCGGCAATATGTGCCTGTTAGGATCTTTGAGGGCCGCCGCAGCAGCCCCTTTCGCTGCCGGTTTCGCTCCAATGAATCCAGACAGATCCTTCATGTCGAGCAATTTCGACGCTAGAGAGGCCTTCATATAGCCCCGCTCCGCCGAGGTGTCGTAAGACAGGTTCCCTTCGAGATCGCTCTCGCCTACCTTCCCGCGGAACGGATCGAAGGTCCAGAGGTCCCCGTTCTTTACCAAATGCCCCGAGAGCTGGTAGGCGGGGGTCGGCGGCAAAGGAATAGCCGTCAAGTAAAACAAGTCCGCCAAATTGTCGCCGCGAAGATCCAGCTTCGTATCAACACCCTCCATCTTCACGGGATCGGTGAAGGTCCCGTCCACGTCAATTCGTGTCGCCCCCATGCGCAAATGGAGGTTCAAAGGATAAGCAATTTTGGTTTCACGCAACATAGCCAGGGCCCCCCCTTGGGCTTTGAGCTGAAAGGGCTTGTCTTGCAGCTCGCCCTTGCCCGCTATCGTAAAAGTGCCGTGCTCGCCGCCACTCGCATCGGCCGTGTCAATATCCAAATCGACCGAAAGTCCTTTCGTGGGGTCCCGATAGATTAGATCGCCGTCATGGATCGTCAGAGTGCCGAGAACAGGCACATTCCCTCGATGCGTCGGCAGGGCGGCGTGACCGACAGCCGAGGCCTTTGACATTGCGGGGAAATCCCAATTCTTGTGGTCCGCATCAACCTTTTCCAGCACGATATGGGGCTTGGTCAACTCAATGTCCGGCAGATTAAGCTGCCCTTCAAGCAGTCGCCATATCTTGATGTGGAAATCGATATCGTCGATCGCCACCATATCCGGGTCTTTCGATCCCGGTACATTGCTGACCCGAAGCCGGTTAATGTGCACAAAAGGCGTCGTCCAGTCCCAGTCGATTTTTATAGGAC
>JALYJG010000103.1 GCA_030775365.1 Pseudomonadota bacterium | reverse complement strand
ACTTTAGCGCGTGTGGTCTTACCCGTTCCTTTTGGCCCCACGAGCAGCGTGTTTTGAAAAGGCGGCTCGAGGTCTTCTCCAGCCCGTGACAGCATGGCGCGAAAGCCCGTGCCGAAGTTTATGCGCGTCAGATATCCATCGACTTCGTCCATGCGGATCAGGAATTCGGTCGAAGGCGGCGAGTCCAGAATGATGCCTGTCATGTCTCTCCTGCTATGAAATGCTTCCAAATATGCATTCCTTATAGCAAAGGAACCGGGCCTGAACAATAAGGGCCTGGCCTGGCACGAAGCTATGCTCAAGTCGCGTTATTAAGCTGCTACTTGCGGTTCCACGGCAATTTGAGCGGCTACCCGTGCCGGCCCGTCTCGTTTCTCTGCTTTGCCCGGGGGCATCGCCCCCTCCGTTCAGCCGGTAAGGGCGTCCGAAGGGGACCAGCCGTGGAGCTTGGAATCGGCGCCGGTTGTCGGAAACGGCCAATCTGCATAAGTGGTTCATTGGTCACGAAGGAACAGAAAGCAGCCATTGCGGAAGTCGACCATGACCACGAAATCTCAGGCTCGTCTAAATTGGCTCGTAATTTTATCAGGTCTGGCCGTTTTCGGCTCGGCCCTCAATCGGCTACTCTTAGCGCTTGGCGTTCATTCCATGATCCTTCGCAACATGAATCGTGATGCCGATAAGCTATGGTGCGATTAGAATTTGGCTCTCCTACCTAAAATCCAACCCTGAACTGCTCAAGTACCGCGGTGAAGGGAATGTCCCTAAGACAGGAAAGCCAAATCGCCGGACTCTATGTTTCAGAAAATCACAATCCAAGCAGGCACTGGGATTTTACGGGCGCACCTATCGCGGGTTCGGATGAACTGTTTTTCGTTTTAGCTGGCATCGCACTTTTGGTCTGCGTTGGCCTTTGGATAGGAATTGAAGGACCTATGATACTGATTGACGCCGCCTGCGAAGTGGCCCTTTCAATCGGTTTGATACGTGCTTCTAGAAAAATGGCCCCGGGCGATTGGCGGAAGGTGGCCCTTAAAAGAACTATCATCCCGTTTATTATGGTCCTGGGGTTGAGCATGATGGCCCTACTTCACGACCCGATAAACTGCCCGGGCCGAGATCGATTATCCGAAGTCATGCATCAATGTGGGTTATTTCATAACGAATAATGGAGAAAATCGGGTTTACAAAAAGATCCCGCCAGGATAGTGGCTTGGTACAGAGGAATTTCTGCGCTTCTTCGATCAACAAAACTGGTGCCGGTTGTCGGAATTGAACCGACGACCTACCGCTTACAAGGCGGTTGCTCTACCTCTGAGCTAAACCGGCCCGTTTTGTGCGTCCTGCGCCCGTTTATAACCACAAACAAGCGGCCTTGTCAGCAGGAAGAAGCTGGCGCAATTTAAGGTATGCGTATGCGGTGGTTGATTCTTCTGTCTCTCTATATAGCTCTGGCCGGCTGTGGCGGCCCGGCTCTCGAGGCTACCACGTTCACGGCACCTGAGTCCGCGGGCGGCCGGCTATGTGTCAGTCAGTGCGGCCAGGCGCATGATTACTGCCGCCAGGATTGCAGCTTCAAACAGCGGGACTGCTCCAATAAGGTGCAAGCGCAAGCGCTGAATGACTACGAAAAATATATGAGCGAGCGGTTTTTGCACGCCGAAGCCGTCGAATTGCGGCCGAGGGATTTCGAACACATGGAAGCCTGCGACAGCGCGCTTAGGACCTGTTCCGCCACATGCGAAAGTCCTTACCAGAGTTGCTATAGAAGCTGCGGCGGGAGCGTCGATATATCATCCTCCTGCCGCTTTATGTGCTTCTGAGACAAAGCTTCAGGCGTGGCCCGCGCCAGCCCGCTCCTGCGCCTCGGCGCGCCGGGGGGTGCGAACGCGCAGCCGCTTGATGCGGCTCTGGTCCATCTCCAGCACGTCGAAGCGAAGACCACTATCGTTACGTACGCTTTCGCCAATCTGGGGTACGCGGCCCGCCAGATGCGCCACATAGCCGCCCAGAGTATCGATATCTTCGCCTTCGAGGGGTGGCAGCAGAACCCCTGTTTGCTCTTCGAAATCGGTTAACGCCAGACGGGCGTCGACGAGCAAAGTCCCGTCGGCTCTCGCTATAATCGGCGGCGCCGCTGGCGCATCATGTTCGTCATCGATCTCGCCAACAATTTCTTCGACGAGATCCTCGATCGTCACGACGCCGTCCACGCCGCCGAATTCGTCGACCACGATCGCCATATGCTGTCGGGTCTGGCGCATCTG
This sequence comes from Pseudomonadota bacterium, assembly GCA_030775365.1. Lineage (GTDB taxonomy): Bacteria > Pseudomonadota > Alphaproteobacteria > UBA9219 > UBA9219 > JALYJG01. The sequence goes on along the minus strand of JALYJG010000103.1, from coordinate 4,889 downwards.
CAAGAGAAGTTTCGCAACGGGCATCGACAGCGCTACGAAAAGAACCGGGCGCAACAGATCGACGATAGGACGGTATTCCTGGCGCGTCAGGCAGGGCATGACGTCTTTGATGTGCACCATCCCTACGACGTCATCCAGCGTCTCGCGATAGACCGGTATGCGGCTATGCGCATGGGCGGCCATGATATCGGCCATTTCTTTCATGCTGATGCCGACATCGACAGCGACAATGTCCGCACGCTGCACCATGCAATCGGCAACCTTGCGCTCGCGAAGGGTCATGATATTGCCGAGCAGCATACGCTCGGCGGGAGACAGGCCGGATTCGGAGAGGGGCTCCTCAATGAGCTCTTCGACAACTTCGCGCAGAACGGCGGCATCGGCCGGCGGGCGTAGCAGGTAAACAAGCTTATGCCAAAGGTTCAGCCACCAACTTCGGGGCCCTTCAACGCCTGTGCCTGGAGAAACGGTATCAGCGGGAACGGGGTCGGTCATTGTTTCCTGGTTACAGGGGTTCGAGGCGCGTAAGGGTTGGGCAGGCCGAGTTCAGCCATAACCTTTTTCTCGAGACCCTCCATACGGGCCGCTGCCGAGGCGGATGCGTGATGATAGCCGAACAAGTGTAAAATGCCATGAATGAATAAATGCACGATGTGATCGATCAATATCTTGTTATCTTTCTTGGCCTCACCTACCATATATTGATATGCCATAGCCAGATCCCCTATAAAAACCGGCTCTGGCGCCTTGCTCTTTTTAGGTAATTGGGCGGGTTCATATTGGGGGAAGGACAGGATATTCGTTGGTTTATCAAGACCGCGGAAGTCTCGGTTGAGCCGCTGGATCGCCGCATTGCCTGTCAAAAGCAGCGTAACCGCTAAGGGCATGGAACGGTACTGGGGCAGCAAAGCCATCGTCGTTCGGGCCGCAGCATCCAGCCGGGCCTTGAGCCGCGGTATCTTGCGCCAGCCCTTCAACTCGATCTGAATATCAATTTTTAAGGCTGGAACCGGCATGACCCCTCGTCGGCTTTGAGACTTAAGCGAAGCCCTGCACGCGGCGGCCCTGCTCACGAAAACGGTTCGGATGGCGAACGGGAACGCTTGTCCCGCGGACCTGTAGACCCGTTAAGATATATTCTTTGGCCGAGGGATGTGCGGTTCTTTGTACCCGGGTCAGGGCTAAACCATGAATATGATAGGATCTGAAGAGCGTATCGATGTCGGCCGGCAGCAGCGGCAGGAAGGCTTTCTCGCCACTTGCAGCGGGAATATAGGGTTTGCCTGTCTCGCTGTCATAAGGAAGGACGATCCTATCAGGTTGGTGGTTGCGGCCGCGGGTTGGAACCGTGACGCTTTCCGCGAGCGGGCTGTCCTGCCCAAAAGCCGGCAGGACGATGCCCATATTGCGGCGACAGAATGCATCCGCTTCATCCAATGCGCGCCGCGTGAATATCTCGCGTTGTGCTAGCGTCAAAAGAGTTTGCTTCAATTTCTTGCGTGACGCTGCTGTGCGGGGCATCGCGGCGCCGAAGACCATTTTTCCCTTGTCTTCCAGGAACTCATCGATCCATTGCGGCATGTCGTGCGTCACGGCCATGACAAATGAACGCGTCGCCTGCTGGGCTTCAGGAACGCGATTTAAGATCGTCGAGCCTTGCGCAAAAGCGGGCATGTAGTTCGGCGTCCGGGACACGGCGCCATCAAGAAGGGGCATAAAAGATCGGCTCCAGGGTCAATATCAACGCAGCAATTTTAGGAAGCGACGCCAAAGGAGTCTAGAACCAATTGCCCTGTTAAAGCGCTTAAAGTCGCTTTATCGATCTTAACCATAACTTCCTGTCCGACCCATCGCTCCGGAGCCGCAGCGTAGACGGGCTGCATATAGGGTGTGCGCCCATGCAGCTGCCCCTCGCGTCGGCCGGGCGCATCGAACAGCACGGGAATGCTTTGTCCGACAGAAGCCTGATTGAACAGCTCCTGTTGCTGGCGGAGAAGCTGCTGCAATTCCTGCAGCCGGGCATCACTAACAGCCTCATCCACCTGCTCGCTCATGGCCGAGGCCGGGGTGCCGGGACGACGGCTATATTTGAACGAATAAGCCTGAGCGTAACCGATAGCGCAGACGAGATCCATTGTGGCCGCAAAATCGGCATCGGTCTCGCCCGGGAACCCGACGATGAAATCCGAAGACAGCGCAATATCGGGCCGCACGTCACGAAGCCGGTCCACAAGCCGGCGATAATCATCTGCGCTATGGCGGCGGTTCATGGCCTCAAGGACCTTATCCGAGCCGCTTTGCACAGGGAGATGCAGAAATGGCATTAATTGGGGCACGTCCCGATGCGCAGCAATGAGCTCGTCATCCATATCTTTTGGATGCGAGGTCATGTAGCGCAGACGATTGAGGCCCGGAATTTCGGCCAAACGGGTCAGCAAGCGCCCGAGCCCCCAGCTGCTGCCGTCGGGCCCTTCTCCGTGAAAGGCGTTGACGTTTTGCCCGAGTAGCGTGATTTCGCTGGCGCCATTTTGTACGAGATGGGTGGCCTCATGGATTAGCGGCGTGACCGCGCGTGAATATTCGGCCCCGCGCGTATAGGGTACGACGCAAAACGTGCAAAACTTGTCGCAGCCCTCTTGAATGGCGAGAAACCCGCTTACGGCCTTGGCGCTGTTCTCGCCCGGCAGAAAATCGAATTTGGGCTCGGTCGGGAATTCCGTGTTGAGGACGATGCCGCCCTGGCGGCTCACGCGTGCGATCATCTCCGGCAGCTGATGATAGGTCTGCGGGCCGAAGACCATATCGACCCAAGGCTCCCGGCGCTGAATCTCGGCGCCTTCGGCTTGCGCGACACAGCCAGCCACGGCGACCATCATGCGATCGCCGTTTTCCGCTTTGCGGGCTTTCTGCGAGCGCAACCGACCCAGTTCCGAAAATAGTTTTTCGGTCGCTTTTTCGCGAATATGGCAGGTATTTAAAATAACGAGGTCCGCTTCGCCCATTTGATCCGTGGGGGCATAGCCCAGCGGCGCCACGACATCGGCCATGCGGTCCGAGTCGTAGACGTTCATCTGGCACCCCCAGGTTTTGATATGGACCTTCTTTGACATTGTCAGACCGCCGGCAAAAGCCTCTTCATGTTTTTGGGGCCAAGCGCGAAATCGCGTCCCCGCAGGCATTGCTCAATGCCACGGGCGACCTCCTGATGGCAATGCTGGGCCAAAGCTTTCCTGTCCTTGAAATCCTTGGGATTGACAGCCGCATGGAAGATGACATCGAGAGTAAAGTGCCCGAGCCGAAAAACGCTCCAGAGGTGCTTAACCAAAGTCATATCGCCATACCAGGCGTAAAGGGGCCGCCTTGCACGCGTGATCGGCAGGCCGTCAAGCTCGGTGCAGCCAAGGGAAATCGGCTGGACGACAATCTGGCCCTCTGGCAGGGGGTCCTCGACGACCGCAAAAAGACTGCTCTTGAAAGGCAGGACAGTCAAACCATCGGTCGATGTACCTTCGGGAAAAATGATGAAGTTCCGGCCCTTCTCGAACTCGCCGCGCAGCACATCGCGCTGCTCGCCCGCTTTCGTTGCGCGACGCTCTATGAAGAGGGTGTTTTGCATCTTGGCGAGAAAGCCGATCATGGGCCATTTAGCGACATCGGATTTGGCCGCGAAGGAAGCGGGCAGAAGCGCACTCAAGACAACAATGTCAAGATATGAGACATGATTGCACACGAAAAGAACGGGGCTGCCGGCCGTCATCTCGCCATGAACCCGCACCCGCAACCCGAGAACGCGCGTCAGCGTGCGATGGAAAAGCTGCGCGATCAAAAAGGGCTGTTTCGGCCTTGTAAGCCTATAGACCATTTGCACGGGCGTCAGGGTCAGCACAAGTCCCAAAAAACCAAGCACCCGCAAAAATCCCATGGGGCGCGAGCCGTAAACGGACACAAAATCAGGTATCGGTTTCATGCCGGAGGTTTTGGCACAAAAAACGGAAAAGGCCAGCTTTTCTTGGTGGCTATTCCCGGACGTCTCGCCTCAGACGAAAAGCGCATCAGCGGAAGCGCAAAAGGGGTTAGCGGTGGGGATCCAGGATTGACGCCCAGGGATCAACTCGGGATCAACTAGGGATCAAGGCGTCACTCGACAGGCAGCACAATGTCTTTCTTGTTGCTGCGTTCATAATGCTTGATATAGCGCCTGGTTATCAGATCGGTCTTGACGATGATGCAGATATCGGTGGTGTTGAACTGGTGGTCAACCACCGCGCCCTCACCGACAAAACCGCCAACCCGGATGTAGCCCTTGATGAGCGGCGGCAGGCTATTGCTACCGCTACGGGGATCCATCTTCATGTTGTCAAAAGCGACATTGGGATCGAACGCCTCGCGCGGCATGAGCGCCATATCGACATAACGTTCCGGCAAAGCTTTCGGCCGCAGCCCAGGCGGCGCCAGATGATGATGATGCAGATAGGAGAGAGGCAAGGCTAGCGCCGCAGGATCCGTGCCGGGCAAGCTCGCGCAGCCGAACATTAGCCGAATATCATGCTTGAACACATAAGCCGTCAATCCACGCCACAGGATTTGCATGACAGGACCTGTACGGTATTCGGCATCGATGCACGAGCGCCCTAATTCGAGGATCTCGCCCGGATATTCAAGCAGCGGCGTGATGTCGTATTCCAGAGCGGAATAAAAACCGCCCGATTTTTCTGCGGCCACGCGGCGGATCAGCCGATAGGTGCCGATGACCTTATTTTTGCCCTGACGCATATGGTCGATCACGAGCAGATGGTCGCAATGCTCGTCGAAAGCGTCGAAGTCGCGGCGGCGCGCGACCATTTCAGGCGTCGGTGTTGCGCCCATTTCTTCGTAGAAAACATGATAAC
>JALYJG010000102.1:6838-7387 GCA_030775365.1 Pseudomonadota bacterium | reverse complement strand
GTCTTCGTTAGCGCCAATAACTGCACCGGCACCGACAACGTCGCCAACGCGATCGAGCCGTGTTTTGGTGTGACCTACCTGTTCGTGCCGCAAAGCGCTTGCGTTTCGCTGGTTGCGCAAACGACCCAGCTTTCGATGGGGGTTCAGCAAGTCATGATCAATGGCGCTGATGCGGGCGATGCCAATGGCGGACCGCCCTTGCCGGTAACAGCCTCGATAGCCTCCGCCAGATGCGACAATAGCAACGGATCCGGCAGCAACACGATCGAGTGGATATATAAACTGAAGGGTGATGGCACGTGATACATAGCGGCAGGAGCCATAGCCCGGCGCGCCAGGGCTTCACGCTGGTTGAGCTGGCCGTCGTCCTTTTGGCGATTGGTCTTTTGACAGGCGCAGCCTGGGCCGCCGGCTCAAAAGTCTGGCAGAATTATCGAGTGTCCAATACTGTTGCTGAGGTTATGAAGGTTACGCAGTCTATTCGCGAATATTACATGAACGCCCAAGCGATAACGGCCGGGGACGTGACAGCTCTGCTCGATACCAGAA
>JALYJG010000102.1:5392-6828 GCA_030775365.1 Pseudomonadota bacterium | reverse complement strand
CTTCCCGCCCGAAATGCGGCGTAACCCGGCGGGCGGTGCCGGGGGCGCTATCGACCATCCTTTGAACGGTACGCTTGCTGGCGGCTCGTTTCACATCGAAGGCGGGGCCTGCCCGGGCGGCGCTACGATCAGTTGCTTTCGCATGCGTCTCGAGGGTTTGACGAACGCTCCTTGTATCGGCTTACTCATGGCCGTACCGGTCAACGATGCCGATCTTGGTATCGTTCGGGTGGGCGTAGGTGATATGGCATTGAGTACGACGACCCTCTCCCCGGGGCTTCCCGCGGCGACGGCTGAAACATGGTGTCAGGTAGGGGCCAACAATGAAGTGGACTGGGATTTCAAGCTGCGTAACTAGGCGACGGCTGCGAAGCTCCGCCGGCTTTTCTCTGACGGAGCTTGCCATTGTTCTGGGCGTCATAGGCCTGATCCTCGGCGGTGTGTGGACGGTGGCCGGACAGGGTCGGGAAAAGGCCCGCCAAACCCAGCTGACCCAGGACATGCTTCTCGTCGTTAAAAACGTGCGGGCCGCGTTTGCCGGTCAGAACGGGCTTTCCGGTGCGGTCACGACCATCACGCCCCAGCTCATTTTCCAAGGGGCGATACCGAATGACATGGTGCGCAACGGCGGCTGCACGAGCGTTTATGCCGGTCAGCCTTATTGCGCCGACCATCCCTGGGGCGCTTCACCGGCCACCGTCGCAAGCGGATCCTTTGTCATATGCCCTTGGCGCTATAACGGCGATACCGCCTGCGCGGCCAACGTGCCAACTTCCCAGCAAACTTTTGCCGTCGAGCTTCGCGGGCTACCCCAGGAAAGTTGCATCAAGATCGCCACGCTCAATTCGGGGGCGGGGTCGCCCTCGGGCCTCGTTGATGTGGTCATCAACACGAAAAGCGTAGTTAACAGTGCCGGCGTTACCCACCAGTTTCCGGTCAAATCCACGGACGCTTCCGTCATATGCACGAATAATTCGACTATCGATTTCGTTTATCGGATAGTGACGCCTCAATCCTGAATCTTGGAATTTGCGAAAACTTTGTCCTATGCCTCTTTCAATTCGCCTTCGCTCGATCGCGTTTAATCTCGCGCTTTACGGCACCACTTCGGTTATGTGCTTTTTAATGCTGTGGGTTTTGCCGCTCCCACGGCGGCGCGTCCTACCTGTTGTCCATCTCTGGTTGCGGCAGATCGTATGGATGGAGAAGAATATCGCCGGTATTACCTACCGGGTTCGCGGGCGCGCCCATGTGCCAAAGGGTGCCTGCATCATTGCCTCTAAACATCAATCGGCGTGGGAAACGTTCAAGCTTCACCTTCTGCTAGGAGACCCCTCGATCGTCCTGAAACAGGAACTCATGAATATACCGATCTGGGGCTGGTATTTGCGTCGCTCCGGCATGATACCGATTGACCGCAGGGCGCGCGGCCAGGC
>JALYJG010000102.1:408-5382 GCA_030775365.1 Pseudomonadota bacterium | reverse complement strand
GCGCATAAGGCCGCGACGGCCGGGCGCAAGATTGTGATTTTTCCAGAAGGTACGCGCACTTTGCCCGGTGAACAGCGCCCTTATAAAACGGGCGTTGCGGCGCTCTATCAGGAGCTTAACCTACCGGTCGTGCCCATGGCACTTAATTCAGGCTTGTTCTGGCCCAAGAAAGGCTTCCTCAAAAGGCCAGGCACGATCACGGTCGAGTTTCTTCCGCCCCTGCCGACAGGCTTGTCACGCGAGGAACTCATGGGACGGCTCAAAAAGAGCCTCGAGACCGCGAGCGAAAGATTGGCGCAGCAAGGCCCCGAAACACCCTAGGGTTTGACCCTTGTCGCCCTTCATGCCGGGCGCTTTGCGAGGTCGCGGTTATTTGCTAAGATTTCATTTTCTATAGTCATGAAGGGCCGGGATGAAGGAGAGATCTCTAACGAACTGGTTGCGACAAAAAGAGGGGTATTCGCTCATTACCGGGCATGCCCTTTCGGAGGCTTACGATGCCCGGCTCGCGGAAATACAGGGAAGGCGGACAGGTCACTCGCATTACTCGCATAGCCTCGTTAAAAAAATGGATGATCGCTCGTCGCATGTCATCGGCTTTCTGAACCTCGAGAAAGTGCGCCAGGGCTTTAGTTTGCGTGAGGGCAAGGTCGTCGAGGTCTTGGGCGCGCGTATCGATAAGGATGGCGGCTTGGATGCGACCGCCATCCGCGCCGTCGATATTGTGGCTTTTGAAAAGCAGTTAAAAGCGGGCCGCTCGCCCCTCGAAATATTCGAAAATGCCGGCGAGCCATCGGCGCCGTACCGCCGCATATTTTTCAGTCCCAATCCGGGCTCAGGGCCACAAATCCGCTAGCGGTTCCGTCCCGTGGGGTAACTGCCTTCGGCCGAGGAGTTGCCGCCAAGGACGCTGCTCACGAAATCCCCGAAAGCCTTGGAGATGTCCCGTGTGACAGCACCTGTAAATCCGTAGCCCCCGTCTCTGCCCGGGCCGGCCAGTAGAGCGCGCTCGGGAAGGGACGCCTCCGCCTCTGCCATATAATCATGCCAGAGCAGCGCAGGTAAGCTGCCGCCGACGACTTTCCGCATGGCATGCCCGTCATCGTTGCCGAGCCATACGCCGGTCGTATAATTACCGGTAAAGCCAAGGAACCATGCGTCTCTATAATCCGAACTCGTTCCTGTCTTGCCGGCGACGGGCCGGCCGAAAGCCGCGCGCTTGCCGGTGCCATAGCGGACCACGTCTTCCATCATTCCTGTCAGCGTTTCCACAGCGCTCTCCTGGACTGTCGAGGGCAGGGAGGCATCGGAATGGCGGAACAGGATCTGTCCCTGCCGATTGTGAATTTCCTTGATGCCGTAAGGCGTTACGGCCCGCCCGCCGGCTGCCAGTGCGGCGTAGGCGGAAGTCAGCTCAAGCGGCGTAACCTCACTTGCTCCCAAGGCCAGGGCAGGGTCATGCTCGAGTGGTGACGTAATACCAAGAGCCCGTGCGGTCGCGATGACGTGGTCGGCGCCCGTGCGCTGGAAAATACGCACGGCGACAGTATTGATGGATTCGGCCAAGGCTTCCCGCGCGGTCACGGGGCCCCGATATTTACCGTCAAAGTTTTCCGGCGACCAGTGGCCGAGCGTCAGCGGCTCATCCGGAATCGTATCGTCCGGCGAAAGACCTTGTTCGATCGCCGCCAAATACACGATCGGCTTGAAGGCAGATCCTGGTTGGCGCATCGCTTGCGTAGCGCGGTTAAACTGGCTGAGGCGGTAATCGCGCCCGCCGATCATGGCCTTGACCGCGCCGTCATAGGCCAGCGTGACAAGAGCCGCCTGCGAAACATCTTTCTCCTGTTTGTCGAGGACGCTATCGACATGGCGCTCGGCCATGCGCTCCATATTCATATTCAGTGTCGTGGTCACGATAATGTCTTGCGAGGTGTCCTCGACCATAGGGCTGACTTGATCGGCGACCCAGTCGGCGAAATACCGGCCGTCCCCCGAAGGTCCGGGCTTGTGGGAAGGGGCCGGGACGCCGGCGATTGCGGCCTGTCGCTGGCGGTCGGAGATGTAGCCTTCTTCAACCATGGCCTCGAGAACGATCTTGGCGCGTTCGCTCGATTGCGCCGCGTCATGGGTTGGAGAAAAGCGCGACGGGGCGCGCAAAAGTCCAGCAATCATGGCCGATTCGTGCAGGTCAAGATCGCGCGCCGATTTACCAAAATAGGTCTGCGCCGCCGCATCAACCCCATAGGCGCCGCTACCGAGATAGACACGATTGAGATAGGCCGTGAGGATTTGGTCCTTGGTGTAGGTGTGTTCCAGCCAAAGTGCGAGCAACATTTCCTGTACTTTGCGCTTGAAGGTACGCTCCGGCGTTAAAAAGAGATTTTTTGCCAGCTGCTGCGTCAATGTGGATCCGCCCTGCACGACATGCCGTGCTGCAATGTCGCGCACGCCCGCGCGGGCCATCCCGAAAAGGTCGATGCCAAAATGTGAGTAAAAACGCCGATCCTCAATCGCAATGATGGCTTCCGGCAATGTTTTCGGTAAATCCGCCAACGTCAGATGGTCGCCGTACAAGTCGCCGTAGCGCGCGAAAACGGTGCCGTCATCCGTTACCAGCGTAATGGAAGGGCGACGGGGCGCCTGTCCCACCTGGTGAACGTCGGGTAGCGTGATGGCGCAATAGCCGACGAAGCCGCCCGCAATGACGACCCCCCAGATGCCGATAAGTAATGCCATCTTAAAAAGCCAGCCATGCGTCTTCTTCGCACGCGGCGCCTTACCTTGGGACCTGGATGAGCGGCGTTTTTTTGGCATGAGATTCCGATGACTGTCAGGCTACCCTACGAAACGATTAAAGCCTTTTCTTGGCAGGGCGGCACGGAGCGCGAATTTAACGCAAAAGCCTGTCACGGAGAATCCTATTGAGGCCGTTTTGGCCGGGTTGTGACATCTATATCGTTATGCAAAAAACCCCTTTTGGCTCAAGGCGTTGAGGGTCGGCTGGGGAGGCGGGGGGTTTTTTCAAGGGCGGGCGTTCTATTTTTTCGCGACCCCTTCCAATCCCAAAAACCTTCCCCATGTTTTGTTCTGAAGCGCAAAAGCGTTTCCAGGGGGACTGTCCTGATCCGCAATTCAAGGAGGTATTCAATGGTTCTTGGCTTCACGACGGCGCGGTACCCGCGCTATGACGACGCATTCACGGTTTTACAGCGCTCCATTCAGCGTAATTTCGACGAGGCCTGCGCGGTTGCCGCTCCATCGGCAAAAGGGTTCCCGTTGTCGGTTCGCCTTGATGTTCAGGAGGATGAGCATGCGTTTCACGTCGCGCTGGATTTGCCCGGCCTGAGCGAGAGCGACATCATTGTGACTTTCGACGAAGGCGTATTGTCGATCCGTGGCGAAAAAAAGATTGAGCGCAACGACAGCAAAAAGACCTGGCATGTGACCGAGCGATCCTCGGGGAGCTTTTCGCGGCAGTTGTCGCTGCCGGGGGCTATAAACGCCGATCAGATCGAAGCCAAATTCGAGCGGGGTGTTCTCGAGATTGTGCTGCCCAAAGCTCCGCCTGAACCACCCTCGGCTAAAAAGATCAATATCAAGGCAGGATAACGGTGAGCGACAGATTACTTACGGGCCTTATTGAAAGGTAAACGCCACCCCGCGGAAGCGGGGTGGCGAATTCCTATTCGTAGAGCGCTTACAATTCGTCCCACGCCAAAGCGAGCACCGAGCGGATATCCGCCCTGTCCGTCAATAACATCACGAGCCGGTCAAAGCCGAGAGCCATGGCGGCGTCCTGAGGAAGGCCTAGCCGTAACGAATCAAGATAGGCTTGATCGAGCGCAACCTCCTCTTTGCCTTCGAGCTTTCGCCTCTCGAGCTGTTGGCGCGAGGTCGCTTTTTGTCCTTCATAATCGGTCAAGGATAGAAAGCCATCGCAGAGTTCGAGCCCGCAAATGAACGCCTCGCTGCGCTCGGTGATTTCAGAGCCCTCTTTCTCCAGGGCCGATGATGTCTGGAACGCTGGCCAGTCATAGATAAAGACGGGTCTGTCAAAACCAATATGCTCCTGCAAATGATCGACGAGAATGGAAAACAAGTAGACCCGGTCCTTTTCCCAGCCTTTCGGTACCGAGATATTTTTGGCCGCGATCGCCGCCTGAATCGAAGCGAGGCTGAAATCGGGCATTGGCGCGCCCGTTAAGCGCGAAATGATATCCGCCATCTTAACCCGCTCCCAAGGCGGCTCGATATTCACGGTGTGGCCGCGCCAGGTCAGGACTTTATCGCCGCCGAGCTCGCGGTGCGCCTGCCAGGTTAATTGTTCGGTGTCTTCCTCGACCGATGGCAGCGTGCCGCCGACGCGTACCCATTCCAGCATCGTGAATTCAGGATTATGTGTCGTCCCTTCACCATCCGCCTCGCGAAAATTCTGCGTGAGGGTGTAGAGCTGGTCGAAACCGCCGACCTGCATGCGGCGCATCTGCAGCTCTGTGGAGGTCGTCAGGTAGCGGTCTCCCACACGGAAGGAGTTAATCACAGCATCCGGCGTTGTGCCGCGGACAAGCAATGGACAATCGATCTCAATAAAACCCTGACCATCAAGATAGTCGCGTACGGACCTACGAATAACGTGCCGTTTCCACAGCGCTTCCATGCGCGTTTGTCCTCCGGCGTTGCGCCGGCGCCAGCGCATTCCGTCGCCTTCATGGCTCCAGGCGCCCGGCAACGGAGCGGCGAGCTTGCGAAGGACGCTGTGTGTTTCCCCGTCCAGGAGGAACACCTCGCCCGGTGCGGGCAGGGAGCCAGCCCAAAGCCGTTCTATTTCGCGGTCGCCCGTAATAAGGACCACTTTCCCGGCGCCTTGGGAAGAGGCTGTTACGTGGAGTACGCGCGCGACGGTCGGTTGTTTCGGCAAAGTTCGCTCCCCACAAGTGGACAGGATGGCTGCATCTGACTGGAGGTGGGGCC
>JALYJG010000102.1:0-398 GCA_030775365.1 Pseudomonadota bacterium | reverse complement strand
CGACGTCTCAAGATCCCCTCCAAGGAACTAGCCGAGAAACAGTCTCTTGTGCGCGGGCGGTGGTTTCCCGGCCGGCCAGCTTCTGTTGAGCGTACTCCGGCTGATGTCCAGAGTGGCAGCAGCTTGCAAGCGTTTACCGCCCGCATATAGGCGTGCTTTTTCGACGATCTCGTTCTGAATGTTCTGCATGTCTCGGAATTGGCCGTCTGCATTTAGAACATTGACGACGTAGTCGCTGTCCCCTGGGGCCTCGTTTAAGCTTGATGGAGGTCCGTACTTAGGCAAACGCCCTGCGACTGTCTTTACGTCGAGATTAAAAAGACGGGCCACCTGCGGGCGGCTACCCTTAGCATAGACGAGGGCGAGCTCGAACACTTGTGTTACGGCCTCCTTAAAGG
>JALYJG010000101.1 GCA_030775365.1 Pseudomonadota bacterium | reverse complement strand
GCCCAGAAGGGCGCCCGGCAAGGATTTCAAAAGATCGGGCTGGCCAAGGCATCCAAGGTCATAGATCATGCCGGCAAACTATCAGGGGCCGAGAGGCAGGGAAATGGCAAACAGCACTAAGGGCGCGGGCGGGGGCAAAGATAAGGGGTTGGGGGGCGTGGCCTCTCGGCGCCGGCCGGCGGTCCGCGTTAAGGCCAAGCGACAACGTTCGGCTTCGTCGCGCCAATGGCTTCAACGACATCTCAACGATCCCTATGTGGCGGCCGCTAAGGACGAAGGTTATCGATCGCGCGCTGCCTTCAAGCTCCTCCAGCTCGACGAGCAATTCCACTTTCTGAGGGGCGGGTTGCGCGTGGTCGACCTTGGCGCGGCACCCGGCGGCTGGAGTCAGGTGACGGCTTCGAAAATAGGCGGTAAGGGCAAATTGGTCGCTCTCGATATTCTGCCGATGGATCCGATTGCGGGTGTTGACTTTATTCAAATGGACTTTCTCGCCGACGACGCACCCAATAAACTGAAGGCGATGTTAAAGGGACAGGCTAATCTTGTGCTGAGCGATCTGGCGCCGTCCACGACCGGGCACTCGGGCACCGATCACATAAGGATCATGATGATGGCGGAGGCCGCGGCGCTTTTCGCCATGGAAGTGCTGGCTCCGGGTGGAGGGTTTATTTGCAAATTTTTTCAAGGTGGCGCGGAGAAACAATTGCTGGATCAACTGAAGAAACACTTCGCCAAGATCAAGCATGCCAAGCCGGCCGCAAGCCGCGCGGAGTCGTCTGAAACCTATCTGGTGGCACAAGGCTTCAGGGCGGCCATATAGTTAAGGTGCCCTGCCTGTCAAAGGCGATCACATTCCGCTCGATCAGATTCCACTCGATCGCAGCTCCAATCGAGCAGGCCGCTGGGGATCACGTTGCCACAAGCCCGCTGAGTAGGGGATCGGGGCGGTAATCCGCTATAACCTTACGGATGGCGGCATCGTCGAGGCCAAAATGGCCAGTGATGACTGAGCCTATGATGGACCGAAAGTCGGTCGTCACCGAAAGATCGCGGCCTTCATAGAGTTGGGTCGGACCGAGGCCAGGCCAGCGTGCATAGACTTTGCCGCCGCGCACCCCGCCGCCAAACAGCCACGCGACATTGCCGTGTCCATGGTCCGTACCGTTATTGCCGTTTTGCGCGACCGTACGCCCGAATTCCGACATGACCAGAATGGCTGAATTTAGATAGCGCGCGCCAAGGCCCTCAACGAGGGCCGCGACAGCCGTGCCAAGGCGTTCAAGCTTATTCGCCAACTGCCCCTTGGCGTTGCCTTGCTGCACGTGCGTGTCCCACCCGCCGACATCCATAAACACGAGTTGGACGCTTGGATCGTTGCGGATCAGCGCTGCGGCTTTCATGCTTTGCACGACGAAAGCATCGGCGCCGGGCGCGCCCTGGCCGGATGTTTCCATTTCCGTGCCGAGATCCTGCGTCATGGCGTCGCGGGCGCTCATGCCTTGCTTGTAGAGCCTCTCGAGAGACGTCCCGCCGGCATAGAGCTGGCCGAACGCGGAATCGATCTGGGGATTAGCAGGGTCCGCTGCACCAGCCCCTGCTCCGTCCTTGCGGCGTCCTTTCAGTCCGGTCGGAACGGTGGCCACGTTGTAATGGCCCTGGAAGATCTTGGGCAATGTGTTGCCGAAACTGAGTGCCCGGGTCGCGGAATGGTTATCGGGCAAAACCTGGGCGAGGCCGTTGAGCCAGCCTTGCTGCGCCATAGCCGAATTGAGCAGGGCCGTCTCGAGGATATCTTGAGCCTCAAAGTGCGAACGCGTGATGGCGGGTGATCCGCTGGCGTGAATGAAAGCAAGGGAGCGGTTCTCCCAGAGCGGCATAAGCGGGGACAAGGACGGGTGCAGGCCGAAGGAACCATCGAGGTTTAACAGCCCTTCGGGTTCGCCCGGCGGAGCGATCGCTATAGTTGGTCGCGCCGCATAATAATTAGTCTCGGTAAAAGGTGCCACGATACTGAGTCCATCCACGGCACCGCGCATCAAAATAACGATCAGATGCCTATCGACTTGCTGTGGTGCCGCTAACGCCCAGCCTTGCCTGCCGAACGGCGATAAGCAAAATCCGCCGGCTAACAGGAGGCCGCTTACAAACTGACGCCGTGTGATCATGGCTTGCTCCTAATAATACATAAACTCAGGGCTGCTTAGCAGCAGAGCCGGCTGCAGATTTGGCGCGGCCGCCTGCACAATCGTTAGCGTGTTGGGCTTCCAGGTGCTTCCCATGTCGCTTTCGATCGAGCTGACGGCGGTTGTCGAGAGGAAGGCCGACAATGCTTTCGCAAAATTGATCCTTTTCAACAGCGCGTCGGAATTGAGCCATTGGTCGTTGGTGTTCGAATAGCCGTTGGGCGTCTGGCAGCGGTAAAGCGGCTCGCCCATTTGCGCGATAGCGCCCTGCAACATTTTCGTATCGCCGGGGGGAACGACGTTCGCGGCACGCAAAGCGGAAGCCACATAGCGGAAGGGTGGCTTAAACTTGTTGTTACGGTTGGTCTCGTCCCAAAACTCTGGCGCGTAGAAGAGCGCTTTGAGAGTGGCCGCGATATCGCCATCGCTCGAGCGAAAAGTCGCCGCGAGCCTGTCAACCAGCCCCTTTGGCGGCTGGTCGGCGATAAAATATTGCGCCAGCTCCAAAGCTATGTGGTTGGCCGTCGAAGGGTGGCGCGCTAAAAGGTCGAGCGTCCAATCAATCTCTTCCTCGCCCCCGCCGCGAATGCGGGTGTTGAGCAAGGTCGTGTCGGTAAAGTCGTGGCGACGGGGCTCAAAATAAAAGCTGGCGTGCTGCGCTGGCGAACGGCCTTCGCCAAGGCCGAAGCCGGTCAGAATATGCGCCAGCGCCGTGACGTCGTCCTGGGTGTAGCCGCCGTTGACGCCCAGCGTGTGAAGCTCCATAAGTTCGCGCGCATAATTCTCGTTTATGCCGATTTTCTTCCCGCGCGCGATCAGACTGTTCGGATCCGTGTTCAAATAATTGTCGAGGTACACAAGCATGGCCGGGTGATGGGCGGTCGCCTGCAACAGGTCTCTAAATTTTCCAAGCGCGTACGGCCTGATGGCATCACGCTCGAAAGAGCCGATAAGTAACTTGTCCAGCCCTTTTTCTGCAAAAACGTTAAAGTGATTGAACCAGAAATCAGTCATGACTTCCTGCAGCTGTGCCGGACTTAAAATGGCGCGCAACAGTTTGGCCGCGCTGAGTTCGACAACGACGATATTTTGCCGCCGGTTGAGTTCCTTGCGCTCGTCGTCGGAGAGACGCTGTTTCGTCTCCTGAGGGACATCATATTCGTTGACTAATTCCGCCATCGACGCGTCGAGCGTCGTCAGCTGCCTCAGACGGCTCCCGAGCTCTTCCGGCTTCGGCAACAGATCCGGGTGCAGTTGCTGCTCGATATAGGTTTCAACCCCTTCACGTCGCACCGTCTCCATATCGCCTGGCGCTGGCCCGAAGCTTGTGCGATTGAGGAGATGTAGAAGCTGCAAATCGGACACGGCTGGAACATCAGCCGCCTGTGCCGGAAGCGCCAGCGTCAGGAAACAGGCTATTCGGAAACAAGGCTTCAAAAATCGAGGCATGCACCGATCCAGGGGGCACAGGGAACAACCAGCAAATGATGATCGAGAATTGCGACAAAGTTAGGGCTCAAACTGGTAAATAATCGTAAAGCTTCGAAGCTCCCTCCAAAATGGCGGTTTGACAAACCGGCGCCATGGGAAAAGGATGGTTTATGGTAAAGGATTCGCGAGCCCGCCCGAAGGCCAATCCCTATGGACCTCCCTCGAAGTCGAGTTGGGGGAGCCGGGTCTTGTTCTGCGCCTTCCTCGCATTCGCCGTGGCCGCGACGGTGTGGATATTCCATAAAAGCCCCCGTCTGCGTCCTCTGGAATGTACGAATGCTGGAGGAACGGGATCCTTGACCGGTTTCGGCGGCTGTCACGAGGCGCCGTAGTCGGCCTGCGACCCAAGTCATGGATTATGAGGTTAATGTGCGGACATCATTTTTATCAGTCGCCTTCGTCGCATCGCTTCTCGCTCTCCTGCCTCCCGGCACAGCAAGGGCGCAAACGAAAGCCGGGACACAACAGGCCTCACTTGCGTTGGAACTCATCCATCTCAAGAGTGTTTCGCTCGGCGTCTGGGAGGGCGATGTGATCATCCGGAACACCAGCGCCTTAAGCACGACGCTGCATCTCGGCACAATCGTTGGGAACAAGTCGCTCCCGGAGCAGATATCGCTGATTGCTATCGGAAGCGATGGTGCATCGCATCGTTCGAACCCGGGCTTTGGAGCGCCCGTCTCTATCGGCGGCTATGTAGGTCCGTGGACCATACCGCTTGGAGCTCATACGACCTATACCAATCACATGTTGTGGTCGCTGCCGGTCCTGCAGACTGGCCGTTATCAATTTCATATACAATTCGAAGGCGTCGACGCGAAATACGCGGACGCAACGGGCCTCATGTCGACCGTACCCTGCTGGCAAGGCTCGGTTGAATCGGTCGTGGTGTCTGCCAATGTCGACTAGGAGTAGCGTCGACGCGTTGCGGCCAGGCCTCATTTAATCACGTATATAAATTTTATCCCTCGTTCCTCAACATGCGGCGTCAGAATATCGTCGGCCTTTTTTTAGGGGAGGGATGCCATGCCACTAGCAACAGCCACGAAATCTGTGAGGCTGTCTCCGGCGGAGATGGTGCTCGATATGATCGAGCGGCTGCTCGATGAGCCAAAGATGGGTGTCCGGGAAAAGCTCGACGAATTGCGCGAACTGAGCACACAGCGCATCGCGTTTGACTCGCCCGATCAGGCGGTAAAAATCATTTCAGCCCTGGCCGCTGTCATTACCAGCGACCCAAGTCCCGAAGTCCGCGTGGCGGCGTTGCACGCCATGGAGCGGATGATAGCGCTTGAGGAGAAGGCCGAGGCCGAACACTCTCGGCCCGGTGTCGATTGGCGCACAATAGAAATCATATTGCGAGAAGCGAAAAATAAAACCGTACTTGACGTGTTGCCTGTTGCGGCTCGTGACGGCGCCCCCGCACCGGAAAGTTCCGCGCCTATTGTTGACGGCCCTCTCGGTGCCCCGCTCGATGTGCCTGGTAGGAAGGCCTCGATTAGGGACGATGTGGACGCTAACCCACCCGGGCCGAAAGATCATGGAAAAGGGGCCCAGATACCTCGAGAGAACTTGAAAAAGAAGGAACAGTCGCCCGCCCCTGGGGATGTTGAGGAGGCCATGGAAGACGAGGCAGGATTGTTTGCTGCTCAGCAGGAGGCTGTGGATGCGGTCAAAAAAGCGGGGCCTTCGGCCCTGCAGGCTTCGCCGCCTCACGCGATGGAGGTGTCGGCAGCGCAAGCCGGGAAGCCGACAGCTGCGACATCTGCGATATCTGGGGCCTCGGACTCTCCCTTGGGAACGTCGCCCGCGAGCACATCCGCTATTGCGACGTCACCCGCCGAAACGACACGCGCCGAAACGAGACGCGCCGGAACATCGCCCGTCGAAGCGGCTGTAGTCTTTGCGATGCCGGATATGAGCACCGTCCCCTTAGCCAGCCGAGTGATCCTAGCGAGCGAAGCTCCGCCGGCCTCGACACCGATGGGTGGAGGACAAAGCAGGGCGGCGGTCTTGCCACCGGCATCGCCTGCATCTCTGTCTGGTGTTCCGGCTGGTGTGGCAGGGGAGCTTGGGCAGGGCGCGCCCCAGCCGGAGAGTGCGCGGATGACAGGGCAGAAAGCAACGGCACAGCCGGGGGAGACAGGGCTGCCCTATTCCACTGCAGCCAATATGGCGCCGATTAGCGACCGGCCCGAGCCGCCGATCATGAAGTTTCTACGCTCGGTCGCCGATACGGATGATGAGGAAAGTATCCGCGCTTTGGCCCTCAAAGTGATCGCAAAGATCAATAATTTGACGCCCCAAGCCCAGCACGCGGCGCGACCGGCTCCAACGGCCACCGAAGGGTGAAACGCAGTTTAGGAAGGTATTATAATACCCCAGTCGGTTTTTGCCAGTTTTTAGCTATTTTTATTGACAGTGAGGCCCCCTCATCCGTACAAAGCGGCTTCAATAAACGTCGTCCACGGATCTGGACGGACTAGAACGAGAGATAAACATGGCCGGAAAAATCCGCATTAGGAAGAGTGTCCAGACACAAAGTTTTGAAATGCGTCACCAGGACGTCAAGAAAAAATGGGTTATCATCGATGCGGATGGCGTCATTCTCGGTCGTCTGGCCGCAGGCATAGCGACCATTCTGCGCGGCAAGCATCGCCCCACATTTACGCCATCCGTCGATTGCGGCGACAACGTCATAGTGATCAATGCTGAAAAAGTTCGGATGACCGGCACCAAGGCCGAAGAAAAGCCCTTTTTCTACCATACCGGCCATCCCGGCGGCATTAAAGAGCGTACGCGCTCCCAGATTCTCGCCGGCGCGCATCCCGAGCGCGTTATTGAAAAAGCCGTCGAGCGCATGATGCCGAGAGGCCCGCTCGGCCGCCGCCAAATGACCAATCTTAAAGTCTATAAGGGCAACGAACATCCGCATGCGGCGCAGAGCCCGTCCGTGATCGATTTTGCCGCTCGTAACCCGAAGAACAAGAGGGCCTCATAATGGCAACCCCACGTAAAACAAGAACGACTTCCGCCAATCTTTCCGATATCAAGGCGTCCGTAAAGGAAAAGGCCAATGAGCAGCAGGCAAGTGTTGCCGCGAGCACGGAAAGCGTGAGCGGCGAAGCTCCAAAGCATGAGCGCAAGGTCGACAAATACGGTCGTGCGTATGCAACGGGGAAGCGCAAAAACGCTATCGCGCGCGTATGGATCAAGCCCGGCAGCGGCAAGATCATCGTCAACGGTCGCGAATTGAATGTCTATTTCGCGCGTCCCGTGTTGCAAATGATCGTCAACCAACCTTTCGCGGTCGCAGACCGCGCCAGCCAGTTTGACGTTGAGTGCCTTGTTAACGGCGGCGGTTTGTCGGGCCAGGCCGGTGCGGTTAAGCACGGGATCTCGAAGGCCTTGACCTATTTTGAACCGGAACTGCGCAAGCCGCTTAAAGTCGCCAAGTTTCTGCGTCGCGACGCCCGTGTCGTCGAGCGTAAGAAGTATGGCCACAAGAAAGCTCGCCGTCGCTTCCAGTACAGCAAGCGTTAATCGGTCGCGGGAAGGAACGGCCATGCAGCCAGATTTGGTTTCATTGGCTGTTTCCGCCTTTGCCTGGCGCTCGGATCTATTTGCTTTTCAGAGAGCTCTTAGCGGTGGGGGATGCGTCGGGAGCGCTCGTCAGCGCGGGATCGGCATCGACAAGCACGCTCGTATAGGGCAGGGTCTAATGC
>JALYJG010000100.1 GCA_030775365.1 Pseudomonadota bacterium | reverse complement strand
TCCTTGCCGGCTGCTCAGTTATCGGGGCGACCCTCAACCGCTCACAAGCATTTCAAGCCTACGATATCTACAGCGGCTGGGGCTTTATTGCCCTGTTGATGACACTGACGGCAATTACCTTTGCCAAAGCCTTGCCGCTCGGCGTGCTGGCGATCATGATGGCTACCGGCTTCGCCCTGAGCCGCACCCTGCGGCAAAGGTATTTCGCGGCCCCGTTCTGGCTGTTGGCTCTAGGTCCTGGTCTGCTTATTCTGACCGCGATCAACATTGCCGGCGTCGCCAAATGGGATGATTTTGCGGAATGGGTCCCGAATGCGCTTTATTTGTTTCAATTCGACAGTCTGCCGGGCCACGCATCACCAGCGCCGGCTTCCGCGTCACCTGGCTACCCTTACGCATTACCGTTCCTGACCTATTTGGCCTCGTGGCTCGCGGGCGGCTTTCTAATGCAGGGCGGGGCTATGGTGAATTTTCTGCTCCTTTTGAGTTTTGCCTCATTGCTGGCCGGACTCTCAAAGTCTCCCTGCCGCCCTTTAGGAACAAGCACGATCGGTCTGGCAGCGCTCGCAACGCTTATAGTGACGCTCGCCAACCCGGGATTTAACTCGAGCTTTACGATAACCAATCAGGGCGACGCAGCGACGATGGTCATGACCGGCGCGCTCGGAATCTTATTCTGGCGCCTGACAAACGCCCTGCGGGAGGACGACCAATCAGGCTGCGCGACCTTGTTCGTGCCCCTCGCCCTTAGCAGCATGACTTTAGTTCTTATCAAATCCACCAATGTCGTTCTGCTGGTTTTACTAGCCTT
The DNA here is from genome assembly GCA_030775365.1 of Pseudomonadota bacterium. Taxonomy (GTDB): domain Bacteria; phylum Pseudomonadota; class Alphaproteobacteria; order UBA9219; family UBA9219; genus JALYJG01. The sequence goes on along the minus strand of JALYJG010000100.1, from coordinate 6,610 downwards.
GGGGACCCTGCTCAATGCGACCAAAGACAAGAAATTGCGCCCCGCTCTCCTTTCGGTTGTCGCTATCATTCTCCCTGCCATCATTATGCATGTGGTTTGGACTAAATACGCGCTGACAGAGATCAAGGGTAATGGACTGGCCGTGCTGCCCTTCGGCCTGTGGCGTTTTGATCTGGCGCGCCCGCTCGTTCAGTCCATCCTTGAGGAGATGGTCAAAAAAAACGGCTTGTCTCTTTTGATGCTCGCCACGTCTCTCTACGGCCTGATCGGCTTTCTCCGCCCCTCGACGCCGTTGCGCGGCTTTGCGCTCATCGCCGGCGTGACTTATGGCGGGTATCTGCTCTTCCTTACATGGGCCTATATTGGGATCTCATTCACGGAAGCAGAAATACGGCGCGCCGCATCTTTTTACCGCTACAGCAGCCATATTGCTCTCTTGGGGATCACTTTTGTCTGGCTGGGCGCGGCCGAGGCCTGGCCGGTTCTGCGCGCAAAAACACCCCCCGGCTTGCTGGCGTTTTTGACAGCTCCTATCGGGGTGGCCGTTCTTGTCCTTTTCTTGCCGGTGGCCTTTGTCCTTCACCACGAATGGCTTGTACCGCAGCCGGGGGCGGAGATTTGCCGCATGCGAGGCTTTGGGCACAGCCTAGCCGCAGCACTCCCAAATAACGCCAATGTGGTGGTGCTTGAACCGGAGACAGCTGGACTCTTCAGCTATGTTCTTAGTCTCGAATTTTCTCTCGAGCGAACAAGGGGCCCGAAGACCGAGACCCTCGAATGGTTCGCCGACATGTCGAAATTCGGTCGCGACCGCACGGAACTGCCACATTACCTCGCCCGGGCGGAGAAGGCCCCCGTCACGACGCTCTGCGTACCGCAATCCCTGCAAACCCCGCTTGAAATCGAGGGCTTCGACAATTCCCAGGGTCCCCTTGTCTTGCAGCGGGAGGGCGAACACTGGCGGCACTTGCTCCCCGAAAGCGGCAGCTTATAAATCCTTGCCGCGCAAGCTAAATCGCGCTAACTCTGCGTCGTTTCGCAGTGTGCTCAACGATTCGAACCGGTTCACCCCATGAATATTCACGAATATCAGGCCAAAAGTCTTCTCAAAAAATACGGCGTCACGGTCCCGCGCGGCAGCATAGCGTTCACGCCAAATGAGGCGGCCGATGTCGCGCGAGCACTCGCGCTGGACCTCAAAGAGCCCGTTTGGGTGGTCAAGGCCCAGATTCATGCCGGCGGCCGCGGCAAAGGCGGCGGCGTCAAAGTCGTCAAGACCGTCGACAGCGTCATGGCCGAGGCCAAGCGGATGCTCGGCATGCAACTGGTTACACATCAGACGGGGCCCGCCGGACAAAAGGTTCAGCGGGTCTACATCGAGGAAGGTTGCGACATAAAGCGTGAGCTTTATCTCAGCTTGCTCGTCGATCGGGACACCGGCCGCGTGACGATCATGGCGTCAACAGAAGGCGGTATGGACATTGAAGAGGTGGCCGCCAAGACCCCCGACAAAATCATGAAGGTGGCGATCGATCCGGTAACGGGTCTGCAACCATATCATGCGCGTGAAATAGCGTTTGGCCTCGGCCTCAAAGACAAACAGGTCGGCAAATGCGTGCAGTTCCTGCAGACTATGTATAGCGCTTTCATGGATTTAGATTGCGCGATCGTCGAGATTAATCCGCTTGTCGTCACGGGCAAGGGCGAACTCATTGCGCTCGATTGCAAGATGTCTTTTGATGATAACGCGTTGTTCCGCCATAAAGACGTGGAAGAAATGCGCGACGAGTCCGAAGAAGACCCGGCCGAGGTTGAGGCCACCAAGCACGCGCTCAATTACGTAAAGCTGGACGGCAGCATCGGGTGCATGGTGAATGGCGCGGGTCTTGCTATGGCAACCATGGACATCATCAAGTTGTATGGTGGCTCGCCGGCCAACTTCCTAGATGTCGGCGGCGGCGCGACAAAGGAGCGAGTTACCACCGCTTTCAAGATCATTCTTTCCGACAAAAACGTTCAAGGCATTCTTGTTAATATTTTCGGTGGCATCATGCGTTGCGACATCATTGCGGAGGGCATCATAGCCGCCGCAAAGGAAGTCAAATTGCACGTGCCGCTGGTCGTTCGTCTCGAGGGGACGAATGTCGACCTCGGCAAGAAGATCTTAGCTGAAAGTGGTTTGCCCATACTGTCCGCCGACAATCTGGCCGATGCGGCCGAGAAAGTCGTCCGTGCAGTGAAAAAAGCCGCGGCCTGAGAAAATCCCATGGAACTCATCACATCCAAGGAAGACGTTTTTGCGGTATTTACCGCGAACAAGCGCCACTTCGAAAAAATGGGGGCGAGCCTGGTTGAATTTTCCGATTTTCCCAAGCCGGCCATTAACCTCGGCTTCAAGAATGGGGACGAAGCGCGACGCTTCGATCGTTGGGCCAACCAGCTTCACGCGGAAAACCCATTGCGTCAGGCCCTCCTTAAGGCACCTTTTCATCGCCAAATTATCGCTACCCCTTAAACATGAGATAACACCATGTCCGTTCTTGTCGATAAAAACACACGCGTCATCTGTCAGGGCTTCACGGGCTCGCAAGGCACTTTCCATTCGGAGCAGGCCATTGCCTATGGCACGAAGATGGTCGGTGGCGTTACGCCGGGCAAGGGCGGTAGCGAGCACCTCGATCTGCCCGTTTTTGATACGGTGGCGGAAGCGGTGAGCAAAACCAGCGCCAACGCTTCGGTGATTTATGTCCCGCCCCCCTTTGCAGCTGACGCCATTCTCGAGGCGGCCGCGGCCGAAATTCCGTTGGTTGTATGCATCACCGAAGGAATTCCTGTGCTCGACATGGTGCGCGTTAAACGGGCTTTACAGGGCTCGAAGACGCGGCTCATCGGGCCAAACTGCCCAGGCGTCATTACTCCCGGCGAGTGCAAGATCGGGATCATGCCCGGCCACATCCATAAGCGCGGGAAAATCGCGATCGTATCTCGCTCTGGGACGCTGACCTATGAAGCCGTCGCCCAAACAACGGCCGCCGGCCTTGGTCAAACCACGTGCATTGGCATTGGCGGGGATCCTGTCAACGGCACGAACTTCACGGAAGCCTTAGAAATGTTCCTGGCCGATGATGAGACCCAAGGCATCATTATGATCGGCGAGATCGGCGGCTCGGCCGAAGAAGCCGCAGCCGCATTCTATAAAAGCAGCAAGCGTAAGAAACCGATTGTCGGCTTCATCGCCGGAGTTACCGCCCCTCCCGGCCGCCGCATGGGCCATGCCGGCGCGATCATCTCCGGGGGCAAGGGCACGGCGGGTGACAAAATGGAAGCCATGCGCTCGGCCGGATTTATGGTCTCGGACAGCCCGGCTGCGCTCGGCACGACTATGCTCAAAGCGATGGCGGCCTAGTCAGGTCAAAAATTTGCTTGCCCCGCGGTCAAGTTTCGGGCCATCCGCTCGTCAACACGGCCGCGCCCACGGCGCGCTACTCGCCAGTACCATACATACGGTCTCCCGCGTCCCCGAGGCCCGGCACTATATAAGCCCGTTCGTCCAATCTCTCATCGAGCGCAGCGCAATAGACGCTGATAGCGGGGTGCTGATCAAAAAAGCGGCGCAAGCCCTCCGGCGCCGCCACGAGCGCCATAACTCTTATCTTTTCAGGCTTTATCTTGTGGCGCACAAGCACATCGCACGCATGCACGAGTGAATTACCAGTGGCCAGCATCGGGTCCACAACGAAGAAATCCTGACCAACATTCTTTGGCAGGCGGATAAGATACTCGACCGGCTTCTTACTATCGTGGTCGCGATATATGCCGATATGGCCGACTTGCGCGGTCGGCATCAGATCGACCAGTCCCTCTGCCATGCCAAGACCGGCGCGCAAGACCGGAACGACGCATGGCTGGGGTCCTGCGAGGGCAGGCGCCATCATGTCAGTGACAGGTGTTTTAATAGGGCGCTTTGTCATCTCGAGGCCGCGCGAGATCTCATAGCCGATCAGCTGCGAGATCTCTTTGAGCAGCGTGCGAAAGCCGTAGGCGCCACACGAGGTTTCTCGCATCTGCGTAAGCTTGTCTTGAATCAAAGGGTGGTCCAGGCAAAAGAAGTTCGGAAATTCAGGATATTTATGCATAAAACCTCGGCCCTGCGGTTTCCTATTCCATGGCACTCACCGACTAGACTAGCCGATCATGAGCTAACAAGAAACCCTTTACGATTATTGCGAACGGTATATGCTGGCCCCGAACTCGCTTTTAACCGCTTATATCGATATTTCGGACGAGCTCCTTCCGTTATCCTGCGTGAAAACCATGACACCTGAACAAGCTTCATTTCTCTACAGCGCCAACGCCGATTTCATCGCCGAGCTTTATAGGCTCTATGCCGAAAACCCGGCCGCCGTCGACCCGAGCTGGCGCCAGTTTTTCGATAATCTGCATGACGATGCGCGCACCGTGTTCGAAGAAAGTCGTGGGGCGAGCTGGTCCCCGGCCAAGACAGAAAAGGTTATCCTGAACGGACATGAAGCGGCGCCAAGTCAAGCCGCCCAAAAGCTCATCGAAAGTGGCGTAGCTGGCGAGACTGCCGTGCTGGACAGTCTGCGCGCCATATGGCTCATCCGCGTCTACAGAATGCGTGGTCATCTCCTGTCCAATCTTGATCCGCTTGGACTGACCCCTGTTCCCTATTATGCAGAATTGGACCCCAAGACCTACGGCTTCAAGGAAGCCGACATGGATAGGCCAATTTTCGTGGATGGAACGCTTGGTTTCCACGAGGCCTCGATGCGCCAGATTATGGAACGCCTCAGAGCGACCTATTGCGGCAGCATCGGCTTTGAGTATCTGCACATTCAAGATCCGGAGCATGTGGCTTGGCTGCAGAAGCAGATTGAGGGCAATGAGAGCCGTCAACCCTATACGCCGGCCGCGAAACGTCAGATCCTGCAACGCCTTACAGCGGGCGAGTCCTTCGAAAAATTCCTCGCCACTAAGTTTGTCGGCGTCAAGCGCTTCGGCCTTGAAGGCGGCGAAGCGATGATTCCGGCGCTTGATGCTGCGATCGCGCGGGGCGCAACGCTGGGCCTCCGCGAGGTCGTCATCGGCATGGCTCATCGCGGGCGCTTGAACGTCCTGACCAATATCCTCAGCAAACCCTTCACAGCCATGTTCGCGGAGTTCCAAGGCGTCGCTGCCTATCCGGATAGTGTGCAGGGATCGGGCGACGTCAAATATCATCTCGGCACATCAACCGACCGCGAATTCGACGGCAAGCTTGTTCATCTTACGATGAACCCAAACCCGTCGCATCTCGAATGGGTCAACCCGATCGTATCGGGTCGCGTGCGAGCCAAACAGCAGCAGCACGCGGGCAGCGCCACCATTAGCGACGAGGCGTGCCGGCAGGTCATGGGGCTTCTGCTGCACGGTGATGCCGCGTTCGCAGGGCAAGGCATTATCGCTGAGACGCTCATGTTGTCGGAGCTCAAAGGCTACAAGACCGGCGGCACATTGCATTTTGTGATCAACAATCAAGTCGGCTTCACCACCAGCCCGCAATATGCCCGCTCGGGTGTTTATTGTACGGACGTTGCCAAGATGATCCAGGCGCCAATTTTTCACGTGAATGGCGACGATGTCGAAGCGGTCGTGCACGTAGCCGAGATCGCGGCCGAATTCCGCCAGAAGTTCCAAAAGGATGTCGTGATCGACATGGTGTGCTATCGGCGGCATGGCCATAACGAAGGGGATGAACCCGCGTTCACGCAGCCGCTGATGTATCGCAAGATAAAGGATCAGCCGACGACGCGGGAGATCTATGCCCGGAAACTCGCAGCGGAAGGCTCCCTCCCGCAGAGCGAGATTGACTGGGTCAACAGCGATTTTATCGCCAAACTGGAACAGGATTTCCAAGCAGCGAGCGCTTACAAGCCAAACAAGGCCGACTGGCTGGAAGGCCGCTGGCAAGGCCTTGAAGTCGCCTCGGGCGACGACCGCAGCGGCAACACAGGGGTCGAACTCGACACTTTACGCAATATCGGCAACGCCTTGGCCCGCGTGCCGGAAGGCTTCAACGTCAACCCCAAGATCGGTAAGCAGCTTGAGGCCAAGCGCGAGATGATGCAATCCGGAACCGGGGTCGACTGGGCAACCGCGGAGGCGCTAGCGTTCGGATCGCTCCTCATGGAGGGAACTCAAGTCCGGCTGTCGGGCCAGGATGTTGGGCGCGGCACCTTTTCGCAGCGCCATTCCGTCCTCTATGACCAGCAGGACGAGCGGCGCTATGTGCCCCTGAACGGTTTAAGCACCAATCAGGCGAGCTTTGAGGTGCATGACAGTCCACTTTCCGAAGCCGCCGTGATGGGCTTCGACTATGGATTTTCCCTCGCCGAGCCGGAAGCTTTGGTCTGCTGGGAGGGGCAATTCGGCGATTTCGTCAACACCGCTCAGGTTTACATCGATCAGTTCCTTGCGTCGGCTGAATCCAAGTGGCTCCGCATGTCGGGGCTCACGCTGCTTCTGCCGCACGGTTATGAAGGCCAAGGACCTGAGCACTCTTCGGCTCGGCTTGAGCGTTTTCTTCAGCTTTGCGCCGAGGACAATATGC